>NZ_JAMYMZ010000040.1:0-48078 GCF_040318825.1 Mesorhizobium sp. M1006 | reverse complement strand
TGACGCCGTCCTTGGTGATGCGCGGTGCGCCGAACGACTTGTCGATGACGACGTTGCGGCCCTTGGGGCCGAGCGTGACCTTCACCGCGTCGGCGAGGATGTTGACGCCGCGCAGCATGCGCTCGCGAGCGTCGCGGGAGAATTTTACGTCTTTGGCAGCCATTTTTAGCTCCTGGCAGGGGCTTGGATTGAGCCCGAAGATTTAAATGAGGGTGAGGCCGATATTCAGCCGATGATGCCCATGATGTCGGATTCCTTCATGATCAGAAGGTCTTCGCCATTGAGCTTGACTTCGGTGCCCGACCACTTGCCGAACAGGATGCGGTCACCGGCCTTGACGTCCAGCGGGACGAGCTTGCCGGCTTCGTCGCGGGCGCCGGAACCGACGGCGATGATCTCGCCTTCCTGCGGCTTTTCCTTAGCCGTGTCGGGGATGATGATCCCGCCCGCGGTCTTGGATTCGGATTCGACCCGACGAACGACCACGCGGTCATGAAGCGGGCGGAACTTCGACTTTGCCATTTTTTATTCCTCGATGAGAATGGTGAGAACAGTTCCTCCGTCCGGCGGCGCCGGACATGTGGTTAGCACTCATCTTGGGGGAGTGCTAACGTGGCGCTGAAATAGGCTGGCAACTCGCGCGAGTCAAGGCGCCCGGTGAGCATCATCAGGACAATTGCTTCAAACGGATACTTGACTAAGTCAACTAAATCGCTGATCTTGCCGGGAGGAGGATGCCATGACCATTCATCATCACCCAGGCAAGGAGCGGATCGACGCGGTGCGGGCCTTCAACCGTTTCTACACCCGCCAGATCGGGCTGCTCGACGAAGGGCTGCTGAAAAGCACCTTCTCGCTGACCGAGGCGCGAGTGCTCTATGAGCTGGCGCATCGCCATGGCCTGACCGCCACCGACCTTGGGCGCGATCTCGGCCTCGATGCCGGTTATCTCAGCCGGCTGCTGAAGAAGTTCGAGGAGCGTGATCTGGTCGAGCGCGCCACGATCGAGACGGATGCACGGCGTTCGACGATCGCGCTGACCAAGGCCGGGCGGCAGGCCTTCGCGCCGCTGAACCAGGGTTCGCACGACCAGGTCGCGGCATTGCTCGACCGGCTTCCAGTTCCCGAACAGGACAGGCTGGTCAAGGCCATGCAGACGGTACAGCGTCTGCTGGGCGGAAGCGCCGAGCCCAAAATTCCCTATATGCTGCGGCCTCTGCAAGTCGGCGACATCGGCTGGATTATCCATCGGCAGGGCCTGCTCTACGCACAGGAATATGGCTGGGACGAAACCTATGAGGCGCTGGTCGCCGAAATCCTCGGCGCATTCGTCAAATCCTTCGATCCGAAATGGGAACGCAGCTGGATCGCCGAGCGGCAAGGCGAGGTCGTCGGCTCGGTCTTCGTCGTGCGCCAGTCGGACGCGGTGGCGAAGTTGCGCCTGCTCTATGTCGAGCCGTCGGCGCGCGGCCTCGGCATCGGCAAGCGGCTGGTCGAGGAATGTATCGGCTTTTGCCGCGCCACGGGTTACACGACACTGACGCTGTGGACCAACGACGTGCTCGCCGCCGCCCGCCACATCTATGAGGCTGCGGGCTTTAAATTGACCAACGAGGAGCGCCACCATTCCTTCGGCAAGGATCTGGTCGGCCAGAACTGGAATTTGGAGCTGTAGCGGTGCCGCAGAATTTCGAGCATCGGCCTGGGGCGGTCGCTCAGGCCGCAGGCTTGATGTTTTGGTTCAAGCGAAAGAAATTGGTGGGATCATACTTGTTCTTTAGTGCGGCCAATCTCGGATAATTCTCGCCGTAAGCCGCCAGAACCCGATCAGTGCCCTCTTCGCCGAGATTGTTCGCATAGACGCCGCCGGTCGAGAACGGTCTCATTGCATCCCACAGGTCGCGCGCCCATCGGATGTGCGTTTCGTCGTCAGACGGATTGTCCCAGATCGATATCGGGAAGCAATCGTAAAGTGCATCTCTGTTGGCGTAGGGCGTTCCGTCCATCGGTACTCGCGAGATGGCGCCGCCAACCTGCTGCAGGACCAGAAGCGATTCGCTGGGTGCAGTCATGTAAGTCGCAAGCATGGTATCGATCGCCTGATCTGTGATTTCGCGCATGAACTGCGCCTTCCAGTAGTAGCGCCGCCCGCGCGGAAAGAGGCTGTCCCCGGCCGATTGGATTTGAAGATAGGGGACAGGAGCAATCCGGCGCTCAACTGGCGTGCCATACTCTCTCAGAGGTTGAATGATTTGCTGGCCTTCGTCGAGTGGGCCGATGTAGCACGCCGATATGCTGACGAAGCGTTCGCCCGAGGGCGCCGTCACAAGTGCTGCATCCAGGCTCAGCTCATCCGGGGCGCCGCTCGAGAACCGCATCGCTTCGCGTTACAAGCGCCCGGCGTAATAAATTGCTAACTACGATCGCCCTGCACCAACTGCCATGCACACTCGCCGGCTTCTGGCACAATCCGGCTCCTTGAATTATGAGCACGCTTATTATATATGTCGCTCATGGTTTCCGACGGCATCGACAGATTAGGCTTTTTGATCCACGACGTGCAGCGCCTGATGCGCAAGCGCTTCGAGGCGCGCGCCAGTGGTTTCGGCCTTTCTTCAGCGCAATGGCGGCTTCTGGTACGTGTCGCCAAGGAGGCGGGTGTCGCGCAGGCGCGGCTTGCCGAGCTTCTCGAAATCGAGCCGATCAGCGTCTCGCGTCTTGTCGATCGCATGGAGGAGGGCGGCTGGATCGAGCGCCGTCCCGACGCAACCGACAGGCGAGTGCGCATGATTTTCCCGACCGCCAAGGCAAACGCGGCCTACACCCACGTCAAGAGCCTTGCCGGCGAGGTCTATGAGGAATCGCTCGTTGGCGTTTCGCCGGAAGATCGCCGCGTCCTGGTCAGGGCGCTGGAGACAATGGTGCAGAATCTTGCAGATGGTGAGGCGCCGCCCTCGGAAAAAGTGAAGAATACGGAAGGCACAGCAGCATGAACGCGGTAGCCAAACTAGATGAGAATGCGGCCAAGCTGGAGATGGAAGCTCCCGCGAAGCCGGCGGCAGCTCCGGTAACGGTCGCTCCGCAGATAGCTCCGGCGCCGGTGGCGCCGAAGCAGAAGCGCCGTGCCGGCCGCTTCCTTTTGATGTTTGTGCTGCCCGCTGCGTTGATCGCCGGCGGCAGCTATGTCTGGGTGACCGGCGGCCGCTATCAGGAGACCGAGAACGCCAATCTGCAGCAGGCCAAGGTGTCGATAGCCGCCGATACGGCGGGCCGCATCGTTCAGGTCGACATTTTCGACAACCAGTCTGTCAAGCAGGGCGACGTGTTGTTCGCTATCGATCCCGAGCCCTACCGGATCGCATTGGCCCAGGCCGACGCGGCGGTGGCCGGCGCACGGCTCAATGTCGAGCAGTTGCGTGCGGCCTACAGCCAGGCGCTGGCGCAGGAGAAGTCCGACGAAAGCCAGGTCCAGTACGCGCAGTCGCAATATGACCGCGCCGCCGACCTTGCCCAGAAGGGCATCAACGCCAAGTCGTCTCTGGACGAAGCCAAGAACGACCTCGACAAGGCGAAGCAGCAGCTGGCCGTGGCCCAGCAAGGGATCGTCAGCGCCAAGGCGGCACTTGGCGGCAATCCCGACATCGAGACCGACAAGCATCCAACGGTAATGGCGGCGCTCGCCGCACGCGACAAGGCGGCCTACGATCTGGTCCAGACCACGGTCAAGGCACCCGCCGACGGCATCATCAGCCAGGCCGCTTCGTTCAAGGTCGGCCAGTATGTCGGTTCGGGCACGCCGCTGTTTTCGCTGGTCGAGACCGGCGACACCTGGGTCGACGCCAATTTCAAGGAAACCCAGCTCACCAACATGAAACCCGGCCAGAAGGCCGAAATCATGGTCGATACTTATCCGGGCAAGACGTTCGAAGCCACCGTCAAGGCGATCGGCGCCGGCACCGGCGCCGAGTTCTCGCTGCTGCCCGCGCAGAACGCTACCGGCAACTGGGTCAAGGTCACGCAGCGCATTCCGGTCCGCCTGGAATTGACCGATGCCGACGCCAAGGCGGCGCTGCGCACCGGCATGAGCGCGACCGTCACGGTGGACACCGGCGTTTCCCGCGGGCTGCCGAGCATTTTCCGCCGCGCCACGGCAGGCGAGGCCAGGTAAAGAGGCCTGGTAGCGGCCGCATAGCAAACAGCGAGATGGATGCAGGATTGGTCCGAGGGGGGCGCGGGAAAAGTTGAATGCGTGGACGGGCTGCGCTGTAGCCTGCCTGAGCAGACAACGCCGCGCAGGATCTTCGGTCCTCAGGTTTCCGGGCGGCAGGCGCCCGCTTTGTCGAGACGCTCAGTCGATGTAACCCCCACATCGATGCTCGCGTCCCACCGCGATGAGGGTCTCTCTACAGCGGGGCCTCGCCGTCCGGAAACCTAATGTACACGTTTTTGTTACCTGCTGGAAGTTTTACGTCATGAGCAGCCCAGAACCCTTTCGCGAAGTACCGCACCGCGGCCTGATCACAGTTGCGCTCATGCTTGCGACGATCATGCAAGCGCTCGACACGACGATCGCCAACGTTGCGCTGCCGACCATGACCGGCGATCTCGGCGCCTCCCCCGACAACATCAACTGGGTGTTGACCTCCTACATCGTTGCCGCGGCGATCATGACGCCGGTGACCGGTTGGCTGGCCGACCGCTTCGGTCGCAAGGAGCTGTTCCTGACGGCCGTGGTCGGTTTCACCGTCTTTTCAATGCTGTGCGGCATCGCCTGGAGCCTTGAGACCATCGTTTTGTTCCGGCTCATGCAAGGCGTGTTCGGTGCGGCCATCGTGCCGCTGTCGCAGACCTTCCTGCTCGACATCAACCCCAGGGAACGCCACGGCCAGGCTATGGCCATCTGGGGCGCCGGCATCATGCTGGGACCGATCCTTGGCCCGACGCTGGGTGGCTGGCTGACCGAAAATTTCAACTGGCGCTGGGTGTTCTTCATCAACCTGCCGGTCGGCATCATCGCCTTCCTCGGCATGGCGGCATATCTTCCCAGCGTCCCCCGTCGCGTGCGCAGCTTCGATTTCTTCGGCTTCACCATGCTCTCGCTCGGTGTCGGCGCGCTGCAGCTGATGCTCGATCGCGGCGGCGAGGTCGACTGGTTTTCCTCGATCGAGATATGGATCGAGCTTGGTCTTTCCATCACCGGTTTCTGGGTATTCACCATCCACACGTTGACGGCGGAGCACCCCTTTATCGACCCGAAGATCTTCCTCGATCGCAATTTCGTCACCGGGCTCGCGTTCATCTTTGTCATGGGCGTGCTCATCCTGGCGAGCATGTCGCTGCTGCCGCCAATGCTGTCGACCATCTTCGGTTATCCGACCCTCACCATAGGCATCGTCTTGGGCCCGCGCGGTGTCGGCACGATGATCGCGATGCTGTTCGTCGGGCGGATCATGCACAGGATCGATGCCAGGATCCTCGTCGTCATCGGCTTCCTGCTGACCGCGCAATCGCTCTACACGATGTCGAGCTTTTCGCCGCAGATGGACAACTGGCTTATCCTCAGTTCCGGCGTCATCCAGGGCCTTGGAATGGGAATGGTGTTCGTGCCGCTGTCCACCGTGGCTTTCGCCACGCTCGACGCACGTTTCCGCACCGATGCAACGGCGCTGTTCAGCCTGGTGCGCAATCTTGGCTCGTCGATCGGCGTATCGGTGGTGACGGTTCTGCTGGTACGCAACACGCAGATCAACCATGCCGAGCTTTCGGCCTACATCAATCCGTTCAATCCCAACCTCTGGGCGGCATCGCCGGCAGCGGCGGGCGGCGATCCGACGGCGCTGTCGCTGATGGATCGCATGGTCAATGTCCAGGCGATGATGATCTCCTACGTCAATGACTTCAAGCTGCTGATGATGATGACGCTGCTTGCTGTCCCGTTTGTTTTCCTGCTGCGCAAGCCAAAGGCTGCGCCGCCCGCCGGTGGGGCGCCTGCCGCGCATATGGACTAAGCCTCAGGGCTTACGGCAACCGCGACCGGCCACGGTTTCCGTTGCCATGCCGGTCGCGTCGGCGTTGAGCCCAGGTTCACCTGCCATTAGTATATCCGGACCAATATGCAGTCGCTTTTGGGTTGAAGGCGAGCCTCCTTTGCTTGCCTCAAGCATCAGCGGGAGGAATTGTGTTTGGCCACGAAGTCATCCAGGCAAACCGCCGGCGCGCCCGAATCCGCAAATTTGACGACGCTGGCACAACTGGCGACTGCCTCATATGAGGCCCTCGAGCGCGAGCTTCGCGCCACGATTGCGGCACTTCAGGACCAGGCACTGCGGTTCCAGACCGCGATAGAGAACATCTCGCAAGGCATCTGTTTCTTTGATGCCGATGAACGGCTGATCCTGTGCAATCGACGCTACGCGGAAATCTATCGCCTTGCACCGGAGCAATTGCAGCCGGGTGCGGCGCTGCGCGAAATCGTCGAGCGGCGCGTCGCTGTCGGAACCTCGGCAATGAATGCGGACGCTTATCTGGCGTTGGCCCGGGCAGTCAATTCGGGCACGGCTTCGGGGAACTGGACAGCCGAGCTCGCCGATGGCCGGACAATTCAGGTCTGCCATCAGCCGATGCCTGACGGCGGCTGGGTGGCCACGCATGAGGACATCAGCGAGCTCAGCGCCAACCGCTTGGTCGTCGACGAGCGTATCTCCTTGCAGACGCTCATCGACCTGGTGCCTGACTACATGTGGGTGAAGGACACCGAAAGCCGCTTCGTCGTCGCCAACCGAGCCATTGCGTCCGACAGCGGTCGAGACAGCACGAGCGACATGATCGGTCTAAGCGACTTCGACCTTCACGCGCCGGATCTTGCGCAGAAATTTCGCCTCATCGAGCAGCAACTGATGCGCGACGGACAACCGATGATCGACGAGGAGGAGTTCGTCGTCGATGCGTCAGGCACCGGCAAATGGTTCCTGTCTACGAAACTGCCGTTGCGCAACGTTCAGAACAACATTTTCGGCCTCGTCGGCATTGCCCGTGACATCACTGCGCGCAAGCAGGCCGAAATCCTTCGCGACGGGCAGGCGCATATCCTCGAGATGATCGCAAAGAGCGCTCCCCTCGAAGACGTGCTCGAGCGGCTCATGCGTCTGGTCGAGTCCCAACTGGCGGGGATATTCGGTTCGGTCTTGCTGCTCGACAAGGATGGCAGCCACTTGCGCCACGCCGCCGCGCCGAGCCTGGCGAGAGACTACACCGACGCCGTCGACGGCGCCGCGGTGGGCCCAAGGGCAGGGTCTTGCGGTACCGCAGTCTATCGGCGCGAGCCGGTGATTGTCGCTGACATCATGCAGGATCCGCTTTGGCAGGACTATCGCGAACTCGCGCGCCCACACGGTTTGCGTTCATGCTGGTCGACGCCGATCCTGTCGCATCAGGGCGCCGTGCTCGGCGTCTTTGCGATGTATTCTATGACGGTGCGCGAGCCGACCGAGGCCGAGACCCGCCTCATCGATTTCACCACGCGCATCGCCGGGATCGCCATCGAACGCAAACAGGCCGAAGACCGGATCCACTTCATGGCCAATCACGACGTGCTGACCGGGCTTCCCAATCGCGCCTTGTTGGAGGACCGGCTTTCACAGGCGGTCTTGTACGCCCAGCGATACGATCGCTGGGTGACAGTGGTGTTCATTGATCTAGACAATTTCAAATTCGTCAACGACACGCTCGGCCACAATGCCGGCGACGAGCTCCTGAAGACCGTCGCAAGTCGCATGGTCGACTGCGTCCGGGCGACCGATACCGTCGTGCGGCTTGGCGGCGACGAATTCGTCGTCGTGCTTTTCGACCAGCCGGCGAACGTCGATCTCGTTTCCGAGACCTTGCAAAAGCTCAGGGCTGCACTCGCCGAGCCGGTTCGGCTCGGAGCGCATCTTGTGCGGGCGACGGCCAGCATCGGCATTGCCAACTATCCCAAGGATGGGACGGATCCCGATACGCTGCTGGCAAATGCCGACGCGGCCATGTATCGCGCCAAGGAGTTCGGCCGCGATAATTTCCAGTTTTACGCTCCGGAGTTCAACACCAGGGCGCATGAAAAATTCGTGCTTCAGGAAGAGTTGCGAAACGCCTTGGCGCGTTCGGAATTCACGCTGCTCTACCAACCGCAGGTGGACCTTCGGTCAGGTCGGGTTTTTGCGGTCGAGGCGCTGATACGCTGGAACCACCCAACGCTTGGCACGGTAATGCCGACGATGTTCATCCCGACCGCCGAGGAGACAGGTCTGATCGTACCGATCGGCGACTGGGTTCTGCATGAGGCGTGCCGGCAGAACAAAGCCTGGCAAGACGCGGGGCTGCCGCCCTTGACCGTTTGCGTGAATGTGTCGGCGCGGCAATTCAGGGAGCGCAACCTGATCGATCGCATCGTCAGCGCGCTGAAGGACAGCGGCCTGGAGGCCAGGTATCTCGAGCTGGAGGTGACCGAGAGCCTTATCATGCAGGATATCGAGCTGGCGGTCGCCACCATGAACGCCCTGCAAAGCCTGGGTGTCCAGATCTCGATCGATGATTTCGGCACCGGCTATTCCAGCCTCAGCGCACTCAAGACCTTTCCCGTGGCGCGGCTAAAGATCGACAAGTCCTTCATCAAGGATCTCGCCGCCGACGAGAACGATCAGGCTGTGGCCAGCGCGGTGATTTCATTGGGGCAAAATCTCAACCTGAGGGTCATCGCCGAGGGCGTTGAGACAGATGATCAGGTTGCTTTCCTGCGCAGGAACAATTGCGACGAAATGCAGGGCTATCATTTCAGCAGGCCGGTTTGTGCGCAGGACATCGAGGAATTGCTCGGCGGCGGCCGCAAAGACTGACGGATCGGTCGCCAGCAGGCTTCCGCCGTCCAAATGGTGGAAGTTATCTGCCGAGCACAAGGCACCAGTAGCGAAGCGTGCTGTCGCGGCCGTCGCGCACATAGGCGAGGCCGAAGCGGGTGAAGCGCGGGTCGAGTATGTTGCGGCGGTGGCCTGGCGAATGCACCCAGATATCGAACAGCTTCTGCTGGTCGAAGCGGCCTTCGGCAATATTTTCGGCGGCAGCGCCGGCAATGCCATTGTCTTTGACGCGCGAGGCAAAGTCCTTGCCCCAGCCGGTGGTGTGATTCATTCGGCCGCCGCGTGCCATATATCCGGCCTGCTGGAGCGCCGCCTGCTCGAGCCGGGCATCGGGGGCGAGCGGCCCCAGACCCGCCGAAGCGCGGATGCCGGCCAGCGTGCCGGCGGCGGAAGCAGAGACACCGGCGCTTTCACCGGTAGGCAGCACGGCGGTTGCGCAGGCGGTGAGCCCGGCAAGGGCGCCAAGGCCGGCAGCTCTGAGCAGCACGCGCCTGCTTAGGCTTGGTTGTGCCTGATAATTTTCGATTTTCGTAACGGTCATGCCCGCCTGACATAACCGCGATCATGGCTTTTGCCGGGCAGGGCGGTGAAAATGCGTGATGAATGGTTTTGACGCGATGGCACTGTGTCAGATTGATTTCACCGCTCAATCGAAACAGGCCTGCTCGGATGGCAGCATTCGCCCAGACGGCTGTTCGGGCTCGACACTCCCAGGAGCTCGATACCCAGTCAGGCCTTCACGGACAGAGAGTTTCTTTTGCCCTACCTTTGCGGCTTCACGAGCGCTGGCGAGGTATCCTCGGTTGCAAATTTTTGCTGGGGGATATCGCTTGCAGTGACGACCGGAGCGATTCGTACGCCTGAGCACCAAGCAGCCTTCGGTATTGGTCTTCGAGACGCTGATTGAAATCGTGGACGGTCCGGATCACCGCAAGCGCCGCGTCAGTTGCAACGATTAATTTGGCCCGTCGGTCGTTCGGATCATGCGAACGCCGAACATAACCAAGGCGCTCCAGTTCATCGATCAACTCACCCATCGATGCTTTGCCAATGCCAGCACGCTCTGCGAGGACGCTGGATCGGGTTCCTTCCGCGTCGATGTTGGCGAATACAGCGCCGTGTTTGGGCTTGATTGCCGAATGGCCGCTCTCCCGGAGAACCTGGACCAAAGCGCTCGCCGACGATTGATAAGCATAGAGAAGCAGAGACTGCGTGTATGGCTGATTATCCATCTTTCCAAACTTATATGGTGCCCATATAGTATGGCAACCGAACTATATGACAGGAGGTCAGCATGGCTACCGGCAACATCCGAACTGAAGGGGTGGAAAGTGTCGCGCACAGGCTGATCGAAGCTTGGAATCGTCACGATGCTCGCGCCTTTGCCGCCGTATTCGCGGCAGATGCCGAGTTTACAAACGTCTTCGGTATGCAGGCGACTGGACGTGACAAGATCGAGCAGTTCCATGCCCCAATTTTTGAGAAGATGTTCAAGCACAGCCATCTATCCGCCGAAAGCGTGCGGAACAGGCTTGTTCGCCCTGATGTTGCCACGCTCGACCTGCGGTGGTCTATGACTGGCGCGCTCGATCCGATGGGAAACGAATGGCCGCGTCGGCGCGGATTAATCAGCGTAGTGGCGACGCGGGATCATGACGAATGGTTGATTGCAACGATGCACAATATGGAACTTGGGGACGATCAAATGGCAGAGTCTCAGGAGAAACTTCAACAGGATAAGTAGGCTCTTCGTTCACGTCAGGATCGAAAGCGACAGCCATCCAGCATAGTCAAGCCGATCTGATCGGGCAATGAGATCGAACGGCGGGTCAGGTGATCGGGATTGGCGAGCTATGCTACAGGAGTTGGTGCTGGATGGCCCGTGCCTTGTCCGGTTTGGCCGACCACAATGGCGCGCCTCATAGCCGGTCGCCTTGGTCTTGCGGGATCTAATGTATGAACGGCTTGGAGCGCTGGGCTCTCGCCGGCAGTTCTTGGCGGCGCGGTGATCGCCGGTCGGCTATTCCGCCGCCACGAGTTTGGTTTCCGGCGTCGATGTAGCCCGGCTGGCCCGATCGTCCTCGGTATCTTCCCACCAATCGCCCAGGGCGTCGATGAGTGGCACAAGCTTGAGACCGGGCTCCGTGAGGTCGTAATCCACGCGTAGCGGATAGCCGGTACGCGCCGTTCGCCGCACAATCCCGGCTTCCTCCAGCTTGCGTAGTTCGAGCGCCAGGATGCGGTGCGACACTGTCGGATTGTCACGCCTCAGGTCGCTGAAGCGCTTGGTACCGTCCTTGAGATAATAGAGCAGCAAGGTGGGCCAGCGACCGCTGAGCACACGCATGGTCTCCTCGATCGGGCAGCGTGAGACGACATCTTTCATGGCGGGGACCTGGTTACAGAATAGTGCGTAATTTACATGGGGCGACCAGCGTTTAGGGTCAAGTTTCGCTGCGCAGCGTGACCCCTAACATGGAAGAGAGAAAGAAATGGAACCTATTCTCCTTTACGGCTTCCCGCTGGGAAGTTCGATGGGGCTTGTCGCTGCTTTTGAACGCCTCGGACAGCCCTACCGCCTGTGTCGTGTCGACATGCTCGCTGAGATGAAGAACGACGCCTATGCTAGTATCAACGGCCGCCAGGAAACGCCGGTGTTGATCACCGACGAAGGCAGGGTGCTCACCGAGACCATGGCGATTGCCGCCTGGCTCGAAGCTCGCGATACGCAACGTCGTATCAGCTTTGAGTCTCGCTCGCCGGAAGCCAACCGGATGCACCAGCTGATGGCTTTCGTGAACACCGGTTTCACCGCCGCTTTCACCCCGCTCTGGGCTGCTTATGAAATGGAGCCGGGCGAACCGGTGCTGCTGGCGACCTTGCGTGACTTTGGCCGCAAGGTCGTTACCAACCGCCATGACCAGCTCGAGGCGATGATCGTCGACACGGATTTCCTGGTCGGCGGCCGGCTGACGCTTGCCGATACCACGCTGATCGGCGTGGCGCGCTGGGCGGAGTTCCACCAGGCGGTCGACGGCGCCGCTTATCCCAAACTGGCGGCGCTACGCCGCCGCATCGAAGCCGATCCGGCCGTGCGTTACGCACAGGCCATCGAGGGTGGCGAAAAGCCGGCGGGTTCGGGTGCCTGTCTTGGCCATGTCCCGCTGGCCGAAGTGATCGATCGTTTCGCTGCCTAGCTTTTGTCACGCATCTCAGCCGCGCGGCGCCAAAGTGTGGTGCCGCGCGGTGACCGCCTGTGGCTTTAGCCGGGCAGGGCAAACAATCCGTGCACGATTAGTCAGGTGATCAGGTGGGATGCGTTGACACGCATCCAGTCGGCCAGCGAATCCAGCGTGCCACGCAAGGTTCTACCCAGCGGCGTTATCTCATACTCCACGCGCGGCGGCATCTCGGCATAGACCCTCCGATAGACCAGACCGCGATGTTCGAACAGGCGCAGCTGCCGCGTGAGCTCCTTTTGCGTAATCGGTGCGACGGCCCTCTGGAGCTCGCCGAAGCGGATCGGACAACCGGTGACGATCAGGCGATAAAGAATGGGAATGGCCCATTTTCCCGAAACCAGATTGACGAAATCGATCATCGGGCAACGATCGGTCGTGCCATTTCCGCCTTCGACTGGCGTTACCTCGATGGCTTTTGCCTGCGCCACGAAATTATTTCCTTTAGTACCCATTCGGTGCCTACTATACAAAGCATACTATCGTGTCGACAATGCCATTCTCATCGTCTTTGGGAAGGCAAATCATGGGTCGCCAAATCATGGGTCGCCAAATCATGGGTCGCTTGAAAGGCAAATATGCCCTCATTACCGGGGCAACCAGTGGCATCGGTCTCGAAACCGCGCGCCAGTTCCTGGCCGAGGGTGCGACGGTGGCAATCACTGGCAGGAGCCCGTCCGGGCTGGAAGCTGCGCAGCGCGAGCTGGGCGGATCGGCGCAGGTGATCAGGAATGATGCCGGCAACCTCGCTGATCAGCGTGCGCTTGCCGCCGAACTCGCGCAGTGCTGGCCTCGGCTCGACATACTGAACATCAACGCCGGCGATGTGATGCATCAGCCCCTTCAGGATTGGGACGAGGTGGTCTATGACCGTCTGATGCAGACCAATCTCAAGGGGCCGTTCTTTTTGATCCAAGCCCTGTTGCCGATGTTCTCCAACCCGTCATCGATCATCCTGTGCGGTTCGGTCAGTGCCCATATCGGCCTGCCCCAGAGTAGCGCCTACGCCGCCAGCAAGGCTGGCCTCCTGTCGTTGGCGCGCACCCTCTCGGGTGAGATGATCGAGCGCGGTATTCGCGTCAATGGCCTCAGCCCCGGGCCGACCGAGACGCCGGCCTTGGGCAAGCTGGGTCTGCCCGAAGCGGACGAGAAGGCGCTTGGCGATCAGATACGCGCGCTAGTGCCGATCGGCCGGATGGGCAAACCCTGGGAACTCGCCAAGGCGGCGGTGTTTCTAGCATCGGATGAGTCGAGCTTCGTCGTTGGCACGGAACTGCTCGTCGATGGTGGCGTCGGAAATCTATAACCGGGATTTACCATCGTGACCATCGACTTGGCGACAATCACCCCTAAATCGACTACCATAGTGCTTATACGAGAAGTGGCAGCTACGGGCGGCCATCCTGGCGGCGGCCGTCCCGACCCACGGGAGAAAGGTTATGGCCGGCTTTCATGTCATGGCGGACGCACGTGGAATGCATGTACAGCCCACGGTGCGCCGCATCAGCACCGAGGATCTGATCGATGCGCTCCGTCTCGGCGTAGAGGATTTCTGGGCCAAGCCGTCGCATTATGTGTTCCTGTGCCTGATCTATCCGGTGGTCGGCCTGATCCTGACGCAGTGGACCTCGGGCTCGAACGCCATCCAGCTCATCTATCCGCTGATGTCCGGCTTCGCTTTGGTCGGCCCGTTCGCCGCAATCGGCCTTTACGAAATCAGCCGCCGGCGCGAGTTCGGCATGGATACATCCTGGTGGCATGCGCTCGACGTGCGCCACTCGCCGGCGCTGCCCGCGATTGCAGTCATCGGTATCATGCTGGTGGTACTGTTCCTGCTCTGGCTGTTCACCGCGCAATCGATCTACACCAGCCTGTACGGCAATCAGCCTCCGGCCTCTATCGTCGGCTTTATTCGCGAAGTGCTGACGACCAGCAAGGGCTGGACACTGATCCTGCTCGGCAACCTGGCCGGGTTCGCCTTTGCCGCGATCGTGCTGGCGACGACCGTCGTCGCCTTTCCGCTGCTGCTCGACCGCGATGTCGGCGCGGTCTCGGCAATCGAGACGTCGGCAAGGGCAGTTCTGACAAACCCGCTGCAGATGGCGCTGTGGGGCCTGATGGTCGCCGTGCTGCTGGTCATCGGCTCGATCCCGCTATTTGCCGGGCTTGCCGTCGTCATGCCCATCCTTGGCCACGCGACCTGGCATCTTTACCGCAGGGTGGTCGAACCGGAGCGGGCACAGCCGGACCGGCGGCCGATGTAGGACCGATCAGCGTTGCGCGTCGGTTGCCATCTTGACGGCCAGCGCGGTCAGCACCGTGCCCATCATCCAGCGCTGGATCACCAGCCATAGCGGCCGCCCGGCGAGGAAGAGGGCGATCGAGCCGGCCGTCACCGCGATGATGGCGTTGACGGTCAGGCTGATCGCGACCTGTGTGGCACCGAGCACCAGAAGCTGCGACAGCACGTGGCCCTTGCCGGGGCTGATGAATTGCGGCAGCAGCGACAGATAGAGCGCTGCCACCTTCGGGTTGAGCAGGTTGGTCATCAGGCCCATGGCGAACAGCTTGCGCGGCCTGTCTCTCGGCAGTTCGCGGATCTGGAAGGGCGAGCGCCCGCCGGGCTTCACCGCTTGCCAGGCGAGCCACAGCAAATAGAGCGCGCCGGCAAGGCGCAGCACATCATAGGCAAAGGGCACGGCGAGCAGCAACGCGGTGATGCCGAACGCCGCCGACAGCACGTAGAACAAAAAACCGAGCGCCACGCCGCCCAGCGAGATCAGTCCGGCCTTCGGCCCTTGCGACAGCGAGCGCGAGATCAGATAGATCATGTTCGGGCCAGGCGTCAGCACCATACCGAGGCAGACCAGCGCGAAGGCAAGATGGTTGGCGGGTTCAGGCAAGAGCGCATCTCCGGGTGGGGACACTCACCACATGCTTCCATAACCCGCAAGGGCATGACGGCAGGAGCCTTTGCGCCAGCGCGCCGGGCCCCCCTGCCTTAGTCGCCAATCCCATCGCCTTCAGCCGACGATGCGCAGGTTCGACAATTCGTTGGCGATTTCCTTGAAATTGTCGGACAGCGTCGCGCCTGTCGCATTCCAGAACAGCTTGACCGGCTTGCTCGGGTCCGCCGGATCCTTGCGGAAGCGCGAATCCGAGGAACATGCCTTCAGCGCATCGATTGCCTTCTTGTCGCCGGCATCTGTGGGTGACAGGTCGAGCGCCACCGTCATCACCAGAATATTTGAATTCTTTGCATTGGCGCAGAGCGTTTTCATCTGCTCGTCGAGTGCTGCCGTGTAGTTGGCACCGGTATAGGTGGTCTTGCCAATATCGGTGCTGGTATTCATGAACAGGCGGGTTACGCTTCCAGATCCCGGATAGGTCAGGCCAGTGTAGCCGTAGGCGGCGTAGGTCGACCTGTTGTTGGCATAGCTGCTGTCGCTGACGGCGCTATAGGTATTGGCTCCGTCGGTCAGCACCACGACCACCTTGTCGTTGCCCCTCTCGCTGTTCGACCGGCCCTCGGAGAACGGTGGGTTGCTCGATACAGTTCGCCAGCCCCAGGCAAGCCCCTCCGGCACGTTGGTGTTGCCGTTCGGCGCCATGGCGTCGATGGCGTCCTTGATCTCCTGCTTCTCTGCGTCCTGGCTGACGTCCTTCAACGGCGTGATCGGGTTGGTGGTGCAGGAGGAATTCGGCCCATCGCCTGCGGCTGCGGATTGCGAACCATATGGTTTTACAAGGAAATATTTGCGCATGTCAGACTGGCGCTGGGAAGCGGTAGGACCGGCGACATAGGGCCAATCGGCCCACCAGTTGTTGCCGTAATTGTAGGACGTGCCGATGACGTCGTTGATGCCGTCACGGTTGAAATCGAGCCACAGAGTGCCAGCCTCATCCGGGGCGAACATCGGCACGAAAAGCGTGGCCGGCGCGGTTGTATCGGGCGTGGTGTCGCTGACATTGTAGGGATATGGCCGTGCTTCGACGCAACCTTGCCAGCTCGCATAGCGGCTTGTGGTGTAGATATATTCCGGTGCGCTCCAATGGCCGTACTGGCAGGTGCCGTTCTTCTTGTATGTGTCGCAGACATATTGCTTCGAATTGGGTACCTCTTCGCGGCCCGATTCGACCGTCATGTCGGCGTAGAGGCTGAAACGGGTCAGCGGCTGGTCCTTGGTCTCGCCCCAGCCGGTGCCGCGCTTGTACCAGACGCCGTTGAGCTTCTCGGCATATTTGTCCGGATTGTTGGCGGCACTCATCGTCGTCCAGTCGAAATCCTCGTGCTGGATCGGGGACATGCCGTCCTGATCCATCCAGCCGTCCTGGTCGTGGGTAGGGCCGACATTGACCGAGGCCGCAAACGGCACGAGAGAAAACTGCACCGGTTTGGTGATCTGCTTCATCTGCTGCGCCTGAAGCGCCAGCGTATCGACAAGCTGCTTGGCGGCCGACTTCAGCAGGTTTATTCGCTTCTCGCCGGTGCCGGAGCCGAGATCACTCATCGAGCCGGAATTATCCAGCACAAGCGCGACTTCGAGGGTGTTCTTGAGGCGGAGTTCCGAACATTCGGTGAAGGTCGTGTCGCTTGCCGTGCCGCCGATCAGCAGGCTGGCGGCCGGTAGAAAATAGGGATGGAAGGTGAGGCTGGCGCAGAGCTTCAGGGTGCCGCCGCCGGCATTGTTGTTGGGCAGCGTGACGGTCAGCGCTGTATTCGCCGGGTCGATACGTGCGAGATTGGTTTCGAAAAATGTCTTGGCGTAGGCCTTGACGTCGTCGTCGCTGGCGCCGGCAACGATCTGCTGGGCGGCGGCGAGGCCGGCCGCATCAAGGGCGTTCAGCGTTTCGTGCTTTTGGCGCAGCAACTCCCCGTAGTCGACACTGAGCGCCAGACCGGCCATCAGCGGCACAATGGTGATTGCAGTCATTAACGAGTAGTTGCCACGTCTGTCGTGTCGGAATTCTCCGACTATTGCCTTCAGCATTCCCGCCCGCCCCATTTTTCCCGGACGATGCCACGCATTTTTAAATTTCCGATTGCTGAAATACGTTCAAGGCCGGTACGGGTTTTCAATCCCTGTTAACCACGCGTCCGCAATCGGCAATGCTGCTCCGAGCTTCCCGCGGCAAAGCCTCTAAAAAAGGGCATAAGGCGCTGGAAAAGAAAAGCTTTCACCATCGCGTGCTCGCCGGCGTCCCCGTGCGACAATCTTGCGGCGCTATGAAAGCTGGTGACAGGGTGAAGCGCTTCGGTTAATCCCAGCCGGTCGCGGCGGACCGTCGGTCGCGGCGCTTGCAAGCATCATGGTACAGGGACAACAGCATGGCGGATTCGCCCGACATCATCGGTTCGCTCGCAGACTTGTCGGGAGCCTATTCAGCCATCCTGTGCGACGTCTGGGGCGTGGTGCACAACGGCGAATGGCATTTCCCGGCGGCGGCTGCCGCGCTGATCGCTGCTCGCGCGGCGAAAATACCTGTCGTGCTGATCACCAATTCGCCGCGTCGCAGCGCCGACGTGGTGGCGCAGATGAACGCCATCGGCGTTCCTCCCGCCGCCTACGACCGTGTCGTGACGTCCGGCGACGTTACCCGCGACCTGATCGCGGAAGGGCCGCGAAAGATCTTCCACATAGGCGCCGATCGGGATTTCACGCTCTATGAGGGCCTCGACGTCGAACTCGTCGAGGAGTTCGAAGCATCCGGCGTGGTCTGCACTGGCCTGTTCGATGACGAGGTGGAGAAGCCGGAGGATTATGCCGATCTTCTGCTGCGGCTGCGTGCCAGGAACCTGCCCTTCATTTGCGCCAATCCCGACATCGTCGTCGAGCGCGGCGAACGCATGATCTGGTGCGCGGGCGCTTTGGCCCGCGAATACGCACAGCTTGGCGGACGCACGCTGATCGCCGGCAAACCCTACGCGCCGGTCTATGATGTCGCCATGAAGGAGATCGCCGTCATTCTCGGCCGCCCGGTCGAGCGTTCGCAAGTTCTGGCCATCGGCGACGGCATGATGACCGACATCAAGGGCGCGGCCGACAATGGCTTCGACGTGCTCTACGTATCGGGCGGGATCCATGCCCGTGATTACGGTGAGACGCTGCAGCCGGATCCGGCCAGGCTCGCGGCCTTCCTGGAAAAATATGGCTACAGGCCGGTCGCGGTGATTCCCAGGCTGCAATAGGTTCAAGCCATGACGGCCATGTTCGAACGCATTTCCGCAACCGCACCGCTGCCGGCCCATCTGCGCGGCGGCGTGGTGGCTATCGGCAATTTCGACGGCGTCCACCGCGGCCACCAGGCGGTGCTCGAACGCGCGCGCGCCGAAGCGGAGCGTCGCGGCGTACCCGCCCTGGTGCTGACCTTCGTACCGCATCCACGAAAGGTGTTCAGGCCGGACATGCCGTTGTTCGTGCTGACGCCGCCGCCGATGAAGGCGCGGCTGTTGTCGCATCTGGGCTTTGCGGCGCTGGTCGAGCAGCCGTTCACACGCGAGTTCGCCGCCTTGTCGGCGGAGGCTTTCGTCACCGGCGTGCTCGAGCGCAATCTCGCCATAAGCCACGCCGTCACCGGCTTCGATTTCCATTTCGGCAAGGACCGCCAGGGCGGCCCGGCCTATCTGATGGCTGCCGGCGAGCGCCACGGCTTCGGCGTCACGCTGGTGGATGCGTTTCGCGACGAAAGCGCCGAGGTGGTGTCGTCGAGCCGCATACGCACGCTGCTGTGCGAGGGCAATGTGGCCGAGGCCGCCGGTTTGCTCGGCTACCGTTTCACCGTCGAGGCGGAGGTGATCGGCGGCCAGCAGCTCGGCCGGACACTCGGCTTTCCGACCGCAAACATGAGGCTTTCGCCGGAAGCCACCCTCAAGGAAGGGATTTATGCCGTCCGCTTCCGCCGCGCCGACGGTTCGCTTCACGATGGCGTCGCCAGCTTCGGCCGCCGGCCGACGGTCGACGACAATGGCGCGCCATTGCTGGAGACCTTCGTCTTCGACTTTTCCGGCGACCTCTACGGCGAGATTTGTGCCGTGTCCTTCTTCGGCTACCTGCGCTCGGAGGTGAGATTCGACGGGCTTGACGCGCTGGTCGCCCAGATGAAGCGTGACGAGGCCGAGGCGAAGGCACTGCTCGCCGGCGTCAGGCCGCTTTCCGGGCTGGACGCGGCCATAGCTTTTTAGAGCATGGTCCCGAACCGAAGGTCAGCGAAGCAAAAAAGTGGGAACCGGTTTTCCGATTAAGATCATGCTCAACCAGAATTTATCTCTTCAGCGCCAAGCCAAGAGCGATGAAGCTCCAACCCTGGAAGATCAGGTCGACGGCCAGGAACAGGCCCAGCACCCACACGCTGTTGACCGGCCAGCCCATGGCGATGACCAGTCCCGCCAGCGCGCTGATGACGCCGGCCGCGACCACCCAGCCCCAGCCGGGCTGTGGCCGGTGGCTGTAGCCGACCCAGGCCCTGAGCACGCCTGAGGCAAGAAGCGCGACCGCCAGGAGGAAGGTCAGCACCGTCGAGGCGAGGACCGGATTGTCGAACGCGAAGAAGCCGGCGACGGCATAGAGGAGGCCGCTGAGCAGCCAATAGAAGAAGCGGCCCCATGTCTTCACACCGAAGGCATGGATGATCTCGACAATGCCGGCCATCAGCATCAGCCAGCCCACGACAAAGACCGAGGCGACGGTTGCGATGAACAGATTGCCGAAGGCAATGCCGCCGAAGACAAGCAGCAGCACCCCGAGCGCGACGAACCATCCCCATTTCGCCCGCGTCTGGCCAATGGCGTCTTTCATGGCATCGCTGTGCACGGTCATTGCCCTTTTCCCTCAAGGTTGCCTAGCTTCTTTGTTCCGGAAGGTAGCGCCGATCGCCTTGCCCGTCCAGCGAGCAGGCTGTGAGCGCCACACTCCCGAGCGATCCGCTAGACCTCCGTTTTTGACCCGAAGCGGCCAAATACCAGATGGAATAATTCGATCATGTGGGGGGTGAGCCAGTGCTAAAAGATAACAAGCGGGTTTACGGGCGACCCGTCGTCCCGTGTATTCGCCGCGGCGCAAGTGTAACGAAAATTCCCAGTGCTGGCATTGGCCCTTTATACGATGACGTGTGCTGCTGCTATATGCCGTTTTCTACGCTTGATGAGGCTAGGGAAGCAAAATGGGCGATGTGAACGAACACCTCGATCTGACAGAGATCAACGCCGTTCGCAGGCTGTTGACGTCAAAACCACGAACGGTCCGCTGGGACGAACGCCGGGCGCGGCTCGACGAAGTCGGTTCGGTCTGGCCGGTCGCGGAGGACATCCGATGCGAGCGCGTGGTTTTCGATGGCCTTGAGGGAGAGTGGTCCCTGGCGCCTGGGAGTGACAGGGATAAGGTTCTGCTCTTTTTCCACGGTGGTGGCTACTGCTCCGGCTCCCTTAAAAGTCATCGTCGAATGGTTACCGAGGCAGGTCGGGCAATGGGAATACGCACCCTCGCGATCGACTATCGCCGCGCACCGGAACATCCTTTCCCTGCGCAACATGAAGACGCACTCACCGCATGGCGCTTTCTGAGCCGGCAAGGCATCGCGTCGGATCGCATCGTGGTTGGCGGAGACAGTGCGGGCGGCAACCTCACTCTGTGCCTGGTCAGTATATTGCGCACGGCAGGCGAGCCGTTGCCGCAATGTCTTTGGCTGGTTTCGCCCTGGACGGACCTTTCGATGTCCGGCGCGACACTATCAACCAAGGACGCAATCGACCCTATCATCCACCGGGCGTATTTGGAGGAACTGGCAACGGCCTATGTTCCCAATGGCGTTGGTCGGCGCGATCCGCTGATCTCGCCTTTGTTCGCCGATCTAAGCGGATTTCCCCCAATGCTGATACAAGCCGGTTCGGCCGAGACGCTGTTGTCGGACGCAACTCGGCTCGCCGAAGCCGCTGGCGCGGCTGACGTCAAAGTAGGTCTCGAAATTTGGCCGCATATGATTCACGCTTGGCCGGTTTGGAATGCGGGGTTGAGCGCCGGTCGCCGCGCTCTTCACAGCGCAGGCATGTTTGTCCGCGAATGTTTGTAACCCCTGCCGAGGCAACTGCTATCGTATTCCAAACACTTGATCTGGAATCTTGGTGCGCCAAACACTCGACTGCAACGCGGAACAGCCGGCCAACGCTGCCAATGTTGCGGATATTAAGTCAAATTTTACCGAACTGGCGCCATGGCTTCAGTCAAGGCTGGTTGTATCGGCCAATGCGTTCGACGTATGGAGTAACGATGCGGTCTGTCCCGACGATCTTGGCCGCATTCATGCTCGGCACCTGCGGCGTTGCCAAGGCCGGCGAGGGCACCTTCGGCTGGCTGTCCGGAGACTGGTACCTGACGGTCGGCGCCACCGGCATGGTTGCTCCGAATTTCGAGGGCGGCAAGAACTACCTGCTCAGTGCCTCGCCGATCATCTCGCTCGGCAAGGCTGGTCCCGCGGCGCGCTTCACCTCGCGCAACGACAATATTTCATTGGCATTGATCGACGATGGCGGCGTCCGCGCCGGCCTGACAGGCAAGTTCCTGTTTTCCCGCGACGGTGGTGACGCCGACGAATTGAAGGGTCTCGACCCGGTGCGCTGGGGCGGCGAGGCTGGCGGCTTCTTCGAATTCTATCCTTTGGATTGGCTGCGTGCCCGCGCCGAATTGCGGCACGGCATTCGCGCCCATAACGGTTTTGTCGCCGACATCGCCGCCGACGCCTTTTACGATGTGACGCCCGACGTCAGGATTTCGGCCGGACCGCGCGTTTCGTTCGCCTCATCGGACTATTTCGACGCCTATTACGGCGTTGATGCCAAGGAGTCCCTGGCCTCGGGACTTAGCGAATATCATCCCGGCGGCGGGGTGAAGTCGGCGGGCCTGGGCGGCGCGGTGACCTGGAAGGTGACCGAGCCGATGACGGCCAGTCTGTTCGGCGAATATTCCCGCCTGATGGGTCCGGCCGCCGATTCCAGCCTGGTCAAGGAGCGCGGCTCCAGGGATCAGTTCATGATCGGCGTGTCGACGACCTATCGCTTCGATTTCTCGATGTGAGCGGGCGGGCGTCGGCTCATTTGATCAAACGGCTGTCGAACGGATAATGGTATAGGCCCGCAATCGTAATGCGTGACGCATCGTCATGGGTCGGGTTGAGCAGATAGTTGTTTGCCTTGCGCATTATGATCGAAGGAATTTTCATGAGCGCGTAACGATTGGCCGAGAGAAAGTCCGTGCCCTGTCGCCGTGTTGATTCCATGTCCTTGTCCCAGCCGTCATGGATAACCGGTTCGGTCATTTCTATTCCGTCCGGAACGTCGATTTCGATAAGCTGGTAGGTTTCCGGAACGGTTTCGCGCGTCGCATGCACCAGTATCTCCAGCAGTGCCGTCGAAGGGTGGTCGGTGCAATAGACGATGGGCATTCCGCGCCTGTTCCATCTTCCATCAACGAGCGTTCCGCCACGACCCGAGAGATCCGCGAAATTGGAGATGCGCCAGATGCGCATCGTCAGGCAAGCATGCCAAAGTCGATACGGATAAGCTCTTCGGAAACGACGTGGGCGCCGGTCTCTGTCTCAAGGAGATCGATCGGCCTTGCACCATCCAATGCTATGATCTCGCTTCTCAGCCAACGCTGGGCTTTCTCATGGCTACCGAATACCCGATCCGCCTGCTCGGCGATGCGTTCAAGGCGCAGGGCGCGGTCGGATTCAGCTGGCGAAAGCGGCTCGGCATGTTCCTTGCGACGCGCCAGCGTGCGGCGGGGGGCAACGATACGATAGAGTTCTTCGCTACTGAAACCCAGACTGCGCAGATGATCGATCTTGTCCGTAGGGACGGAAAAGTCGTGTGTTGCGCGAATTGCCCTTGCTGCGACCGACATGAATTGTTTCCTTGGCACTGCAGGCCATTCTGCTTGCCATTTGCCTACAAATGTATGCGCAATTGGCACCTTCCGCAAGGAAGCATCAGAGTTCGGGCTTTTCAATATCGCCTGTCTCGGTTAAAAGCCCAGCCATGACGAGCTTTTCGCGCCTTCTCGCGCCTGCGATACGAATTACAGGCCCGGTGCTCCGGGCGGCCTGACCGCCGCCGGAGCCGCCGGGAATCTTGCGCGCGGCCTCTCGCGCTTTTTCCAGATCATGATAGTTCAACGCCCGGGCTCTTTTGCCGCCGGCAACGCATATGGCAGACGAATGACTGATACCGAGACCGCCGAGACGATCGATTATTCCAAAACGCTCTACCTGCCGCAGACGGATTTCCCGATGCGCGCCGGGTTGCCGGAAAAGGAACCGCTGCTGGTCAAGCGCTGGCAGGACATGGACCTTTACCGCAAGTTGCGCGAAGACGCAGTCGGCCGCGAAAAATACGTGCTGCACGACGGCCCGCCCTACGCCAATGGCAACATCCATATCGGCCACGCACTGAACAAGATCCTCAAGGACGTCATCACCCGCTCGTTCCAGATGCGCGGCTATGACTCGAACTATGTACCAGGCTGGGATTGCCACGGCCTGCCGATCGAATGGAAGATCGAGGAGCAGTACCGCGCCAAGGGCAAGAACAAGGACGAGGTGCCGGTCAACGAGTTCCGGCAGGAATGCCGTGAGTTTGCGGCGCACTGGATCAAGGTGCAGGGTTCCGAATTCCAGCGGCTCGGCGTCGTCGGCGACTTCGACAATCCCTATACGACGATGGCTTTCCATGCCGAGGCGCGCATCGCCGGCGAGCTGCTGAAATTCGCCATGTCCGGCCAGCTCTATCGCGGCTCCAAGCCGGTGATGTGGAGTGTGGTCGAGCGCACCGCGCTGGCCGAGGCGGAGGTCGAATACCAGGACTATGAGTCGGACACGATCTGGGCGAAGTTTCCGGTCGTCAGCCTCGCTCGCCAGGTCATCAACATCAAGGATGGGCAGCCAGCCCTTGATCCCAAGCTGACGCAGACGTCGCTCGATCTGCTTGATGCCAACGTCGTCATCTGGACGACGACGCCGTGGACGATCCCCGGCAACCGCGCCGTCAACTACTCGCCGCGCATCAATTATGGTCTCTACGAGGTTACGGCGGCCGAGAACGCCTTTGGTCCTCAGCCCGGCGAAAAGCTGATCTTTGCCGAGAAGCTTGCGGACGACGCTGCCGCGAAGGCCAAGGTCACTCTGAATCGGCTTCGCAGCGTTGGCGCCGAAGAGCTTGAAAACCTTACGCTTTCGCATCCCCTCAAAGCTCTGGGTGGCGGCTACGATTTCCCCGTGCCGATGCTCGCCGGCGATCACGTCACCGACGATGCCGGCACCGGTTTCGTCCACACCGCGCCGGGACATGGCCGCGAAGACTTCGACGCCTGGATGGATGCTGCCTCTGATCTTCGCCAGCGTGGCATCGACACCGCGATCCCCTTCACCGTCGACGATGCCGGCTTCTTCACCAAGGACGCGCCGGGCTTCGGCCAGGACCGCGAGGGTGGAGCGGCGCGCGTCATCGACGACAATGGCAAGAAGGGCAACGCCAACCAGGCTGTCATCGACGAGCTGATCAAGCGCAACGCGCTGTTCGCGCGCGGCCGCCTGAAGCACTCCTATCCGCATTCCTGGCGCTCGAAGAAGCCGATCATCTTCCGCAACACGCCGCAATGGTTCGTCTATATGGACAAGGAGCTTGGCGACGGCACGACACTGCGCAGCCGCGCCCTGAAAGCCATCGACGATACCCGCTTCGTGCCCGCCGCCGGCCAGAACCGCATCCGCGCCATGATCGAGGAGCGCCCCGACTGGGTGCTGTCGCGCCAGCGCGCCTGGGGTGTGCCGATCGCCGTGTTTGCGGATGCCGACGGCAATGTGCTGCGCGACGAGGCAGTCAACCGGCGCATCATGGACGCCTTCGAGAAAGAAGGCGCCGACGCCTGGTTCGCCGCCGGCGCCACGGAGCGGTTCCTCGGCAATCACGATGCCTCGAAATGGCAGCAGGTCATGGACATCCTCGATGTCTGGTTCGATTCAGGCTCGACGCATGCCTTCACGCTTGAGGACCGGCCCGACCTGAAATGGCCGGCCGACGTCTATCTCGAAGGCTCCGACCAGCATCGCGGCTGGTTCCACTCCTCGCTGCTCGAAAGCTGCGGCACCAGGGGCAGGGCGCCCTACGACACCGTCGTCACCCATGGCTTCACCATGGATGAGGAGGGGCGGAAAATGTCGAAGTCGCTCGGCAACACCGTCGTGCCGCAGGACGTCATCAGGCAGTCCGGCGCCGACATCTTGCGGCTGTGGGTGGTGACGACCGATTATTGGGAGGACCAGCGGCTCGGCAAGAACGTGCTGCAGACCAATATCGACGCCTACCGCAAGCTGCGCAACACCATCCGCTGGATGCTGGGCACGCTCGCCCACGACGATGGCGAGGAGGTGCCGCTGGATAGGATGCCTGAACTGGAGCGGCTGATGCTGCACCGGCTCGCTGAACTCGATGAGGTCGTACGCTCGGGCTACGACGCGTTCGAATTCAAGCGCATCACCCGCGCGCTGCTCGACTTCATGGTGGTAGAGCTGTCAGCCTTCTATTTCGACATCCGCAAAGACGCGCTTTACTGCGAAGCGCCTTCCAGCGTGAAGCGCAAGGCTTCCGTGCAGGTGGTGCGCCATCTCTTCGACTGCCTGGTGAAATGGCTGGCGCCGATGCTGCCCTTCACCATGGAAGAGGCTTGGCTCGACCGTCATCCGGATGCGGTCTCCGTGCATCTCGACCAGTTCCCGGAAATCCCGGCGGACTGGAGGAACGAAGCGCTGGCGGAGAAGTGGCGCAAGGTTCGGCAGGTTCGCCGTGTCGTCACCGGGGCGCTGGAAATTGCCCGCGCGCAGAAGGTCATCGGCTCTTCGCTGGAAGCGGTGCCGGTCGTTACCCTCGACGATGCCGTGCTCGAAGCGGCGATCGCCGATGTCGATATGGCCGAGATGGCGATCACCAGCGATCTGGTAATCGTGCACGGCAAGGCGTCGGCGGGCAGCTTTACCCTCGACGACGTCAAGGGCGTCGCCGTGGTCGTCGAGAAGGCGGAGGACCGTGGCCTGGTGAAGTGCGCGCGCTCCTGGCGCTACACCGCCGATGTCGGCTCAGATCCGGAATTCCCGGATGTTTCGGCCCGTGACGCCGCTGTTCTGCATGAGCTGAAGGCTTTGAGCCGTCTTTAAGGCGGTGCACAAATGCCACGGCGGGCGGCCGATCGGCCCCCGCGCGTTGCCCTTAACGAGTGGTTGAGGTAAACACGCGAAACTCCGGACGACAAATTGTCGCCGGAATTCCGTCGGAAGAGCATAGGCGATGGGGACCGGACCTTTCTTTGGCCGGCGGCAATCGAGAGGCTGTCTACAGTGGGACTTTTTGGCATGACCGAGAGAACTTACGCGCGCGTTGCGCTGCTGGCGCCGCTTGTCGTATCGGGCCTCGCTTTGTCCGGCTGCATGGGCTCGCCCACTTACGGGACAGACAAGACCGCGGGCGCGCAGCTTGCCGGCGACCTCACCGGGGCTTTTTCCTTCGCACCCAAGCGCAAGGATAGTATCGACTACAAGCCGCGCCCCACACTGGTGAAGCCAGGGCCGGGGCAGAAGGAAGTCTTGCCGCCGCCGCAGGAAAGCATCGAGACGGCGAGTGCCGAATGGCCCGAATCGCCGGAGCAGCGCCGTGCCCGCCTGCGCGCCGATGCCACCCTGCATCAGGACGACCCGGCCTACCAGGCGCAGGTCATCGATGACGTGCAGACGGATCCGGCGTCGGTCAAGGCCGCGCTGAAGCTGTCGGGCTCGAGCCACCCGCCAGCCTGGACTCCGGCCGATTCGGACAAGAGCCGCGCCGCGGAAATCATGCGCCGCCGGGCTGAAGGCAAACAGGGCGACCCGACCACCCGCAGATATCTGAGCGAGCCACCGGTGCAATACCGCGCTGCCGCCGCCACCGCGCCGCAGGGTGACCTCGGCGAGGACGAGTACAAGAAGGAACGCCGCCTCAAGAGGGAGGCGGCTGCCAAGAGTAAGAGCGGCGGCATGTTCGACTGGCTGCCCTGGTAGGCTGACGGCGCCAGAGACGTTCTTGCCCTGGATTGGCTGGCTGGATTGGCTGACTTGGATGGACCGTCTGCCGGACCAGAAAATCAGGCTCCGCGTCGCTCGCGAAAAAAGTCCTTCAGCAATGCTGCTGCTGCGTTCTCGGCCATGCCCGGATAGATGTCGGGCACATGGTGGCAGGTCGGTGACGTGAAGAAGCGAACGCCGTTGACCACTGCGCCGCCCTTCTCGTCCGCAGCGCCGAAATAAAGCCGGCGCAGCCTGGCGAAGGAGATGGCGCCGGCACACATGGCGCACGGCTCCAGCGTCACATAGAGATCGTGGCCGCTGAGCCGCTCGCTGGAAAGCTTGCGGCAGGCCTCGCGGATCGCCAGCATCTCGGCATGGGCGGTGGGATCGGCAAACTCGCGGGTGCGGTTGCCGGCACTCGCAACGACCGTATCGCCGCCGACGACGACCGCGCCAACCGGCACCTCGCCACGCTGGGAGGCGGCTTCGGCTTCTTTCAGCGCCAGCGCCATGAAATCCTGCCGCTTCACGCGGTTTCCATTCCGATTATCTCCTCGCCACTAGAGCGCGATCCTGTTACTACCCGCGCAAACGAGCAAAGGCCACATGGACGACAAAAACAAGAAATTCCCGCGCAAGGCCGGCCCGAAGCCGGCAGGGTCGCGTGGTCGCGATAGCGCTCCCGGCAAGGGCGGCAAGCCGCCCTTCGGCGCCAAAAAACCCTACACTCCGCGCGGCGACCGGACGGCGGCCGCCGAAGGCGAACGGCCGAAGCGCGACTTCAAAGGCGGCGACCGGCCATTCAGCAAAGGGCCGCGTCCGGAAGGCAAGCCTTATGAAAAGCGCGAGGATCCACGCAAGCCTTATGCACCGCGCGGCGACCGGCCGGCAGCTGCCGAAGGCGACCGGCCATTCAGCAAGCGCCCACGACCCGAAGGCACGCCTTATGAAAAGCGCGAAGGTCCGCGCAAGCCTTACACTCCGCGCGGCGACCGGCCGGCAGCTGCCGAAAGCGAGCGCGGCGAGAGGCGCTTCGACCGTCCCAAGCGTGATTTTGGCGATCGTCCCAAGCGTGATTTTGGCGGCGATCGACCGCAAGGGGCACAAAGGGCACAGGTGGCATCGGAAGGCGGCTTCAAGCCGCGCCCGCGTCGCGTCGAGGCAACGGAAGAAGCCGGCGAACGCATTGCCAAGCGGCTGGCGCGTGCCGGCCTGGCCTCGCGCCGCGACGCCGAGGAACTGATTGCGGCCGGCCGCGTCAAGGTCAATGGCAAGGTGTTGTCCTCGCCGGCCTTCAACGTCATGCCCGGCGACATCATCCATCTCGACGGCATGGAGATCCCGCCGATCGAGCGCACCAGGCTGTTCCTGTTCCACAAGCCGGCCGGCGTGGTCACGACAAACCGCGATCCCGAAGGCCGCAAGACCGTCTTCGATGTGCTGCCGCCCGGGCTGCCGCGGCTGATGACCATCGGCCGGCTCGACATCAACACCGAAGGCCTGCTGCTGCTCACCAATGATGGTGGCCTGTCGCGCGTGCTCGAACTGCCGGCGACCGGCTGGTTGCGACGCTACCGCGTGCGCGTTCACGGCAAGGTCGAGGAAAGCGCGCTTGCAGGGCTGCGCGAAGGCATTGCCGTCGACGGTGTCTTTTATGGCGCCATCGAGGCGACGCTCGACCGCGAGCAGGGTTCGAACGCCTGGCTGACACTCGGCCTGCGCGAAGGCAAGAACCGCGAGGTCAGGAACATCCTGGGCGCGCTCGGTCTCGACGTGACGCGGCTGATCCGCATTTCCTACGGGCCGTTTCAACTCGACGATTTGCCGGAAGGCCATGTGCTGGAGATCAAGGGCCGCGTGCTGCGCGACCAGCTCGGCGAGCGCCTGGTCGAAGAGTCCGGCGCCAATTTCGATGCCGATATCGCCAAGCCGTTTTCCAACAAGCCGGTCAGGCGTGAGCGCGAGGAGGAGCCCGAGCGGCCGAAATTCACCCGCGACGGCGAACGCCGGCCGATCGGCGAGGGCGGCCTGATCAAGAACCGCAAGCGCCGCGAAGGCAGCCGCGACGAAGCGCTCGGCAAGCTGTCGACAAGCCCTGACAGGAGCTTTGGGCCAAAAAAGAGCTTTGGCGAGCGTGGCCCCAGACCTGAACGCAGCGACTTCGGGGACAAACCCCGCGGCGACAAGCCTCGTGGCGGCTTCGGTGGGAAAAAATCCGAACGCGAGCAGCGGCCGATCGAGCCGCCGGGCCAGCGCAAGGCCAATGTCTGGATGGCGCCGGGCGCACGGCCGATCGGCAAGGGCAGGGCGGAGGCAGACGCCGCCAAGGCGGCGGAAAACAAGGCGCGCAAGGCATCGTTCAAGCCGTCTTACGGCAAGCCCGGCGGCAAGCCGCAAGGCGGCGGTGCAAAGCCGTTCGGCAAACCGCGCGGCGAGCGCCCGGATGGCGGTGGCGACCGGCCGCGCGGCGGCCCGAAGGGAAGCAATGCGGATCGTCGGCGGTGAGTTTCGCGGGCGTCCGCTGGCGACGCCCCGCACCTTTGCCATCCGCCCGACCACCGACCGCACGCGTGAGGCGGTCTTCAACGTGCTGGCGCATCGCTTTCCTGAAAAACTGGACGGCGCGCGCGTGCTCGACCTGTTCGCCGGCACCGGCGCGCTCGGCCTCGAAGCGCTGTCGCGCGGCGCCTCCTACGCTGTCTTCATCGAAGAATCCGCCGAAGGGCGCGGCCTGATCCGCAGCAATGTCGAGGCCTTCGGCCTCACCGGCCGCACCAAGATATTCCGCCGCGACGCGACGGGCTTGGGCGAGGCGGGCACCATCGCCGCATTCGGCCTGGTCTTTGCCGATCCGCCCTATGGCAAAGGCCTTGGCGAACGCGCGTTGCGCTCGGCCAAGGCCGGCGGCTGGCTCGCCCCCGGCGCGCTCTGCGTCGTCGAGGAAGCGGCGGCGGCGCCGTTCGAGGCAGGGCCGGGCTTTTCGGTTGTCGACGAGCGCAACTATGGCGAGACGGTCATCCGGTTCATCGAGGCCGCCTGAGTTCGGCTTCCACGGTGGCGCCTTCAAAATGACGAACAATTCGCTTTGCCTCGACCAGCAACCCCGCCTATCGTCCCACTACAAACCGGAGCCATCTATGACATTTCAGGCTGAATGGCTGCGCGGAACGCTCTTGGGACTGGCTCTGGTGATGGCCGCGCCGGCTCTGGCGGATAATAATCCTGACGATGGCGTGGTGACCGATTTCCTGCTCGACAACGGCATGGAGGTCGTCGTCATCCCCGATCACCGCGCCCCCATCGTCACCCATATGGTCTGGTACAAGATCGGCAGCGCCGACGAGCCGCCGGGCAAGTCCGGCATTGCCCATTTCTTCGAGCATCTGATGTTCAAGGCGACCAGCAACCATGCGGCGGGCGAGCTCGACCGTGCCGTCGCCGCCATCGGCGGCTCGGACAACGCCTTCACCTCCTACGACTACACCGCCTTTCACGAGACGGTGGTGCCTCAGGCGCTCGGTGAGATGATGAGCTTCGAGGCCGACCGCATGCGCAATCTCATCCTCAACGACGACGTCATCAAAACCGAGCGCGACGTCATCCTCGAGGAGCGCCGCTCGCGCATCGATAGCAATCCGCAGGCGGTGCTCGACGAGGAGATCGACGCCACGCTGTGGCAGAACCAGCCGTACCGCATTCCGGTCATCGGCTGGATGCAGGAGATGGAGAAGCTGAACCGCACCGACGCGCTGGCCTTCTACAACAAATATTATACACCCAATAACGCCGTGCTGGTGGTGGCCGGCGATGTCGAGCCCGAAACGGTCAAGGCGCTGGCCGAAAAGACCTATGGCAAGATCGCGCGCGGCCCGGACCTGCCGCCGCGCATCCGACCCGTCGAGCCCGAGCAGAACACCAGGCGCACGGTGACGCTGACCGACGGGCGCGTCAGCGTGCCGAGCTTTACCACGCAATGGGTGGTCCCGTCCTATCACACGGCAAAGCCCGGCGAAGCCGAAGCGCTCGACGTGCTGTCCGAAATCCTCGGCGGCGGCAACCGCAGCCGGCTCTACCAGGAGCTTGTCGTCAGGCAAGGCATCGCCGCCGAGGCCGGCGCCTTCTTCCAGGGCACCATGCTCGACGACACCAATTTCACCGTCTACGGCGCGCCGCGCGGCGATGCCAAGCTTGCCGACATCGAGGCCGCGGTCGACGCTGAGATCGCCCGCATCGCGAAAGACGGCGTCACCAGCGACGAGCTGGAAAAATCCAAGGACCGTTTCGTACGTTCGATGATCTTTGCCCGCGACAAGCAGGAGGACATGGCCAACATCTACGGCTCGACGCTCGCCACAGGCGGTAACGTCCAGGACGTCCAGCAATGGCCGGACCGCATCCGCAAGGTCACCGCCGACCAGGTCAAGGAAGTCGCTGCCCGCTATCTCAATCTCGACCACGCAACGACCGGCTATCTTCTGCCGCAAACCCAGGCTGGGAATTGATTTGATGATGAGTTTGAGCGTCGGCGCCGCCCCTCACCTGCCTGCCGGCATCCTCTCCCCGTATACGGACGGGGAGAGGGGCGCCGCCACCGACGGTTTCGCCAATCTTCAGCGTTTGCAGAGCGAGCGCCGGGACAGCGGCCAGCCCCTTCTCCCCGTCACTATACGGGGAGACGTGCCCGGCAGGGCGATGAGGGGCGGCGCCGACCTTGGCAATTGGCGCGCCGGCCCTCTTCTGGCCACCCTCATTCTCTCCCTCGTCTTCCTCCTCCTGCCGGCGCTTTCCGCTCGCGCCGCCGTGAACATCCAGGAGGTGACCTCGTCGAAGGGCATCACCGCCTGGCTGGTGGAGGATTATTCGGTGCCGATCGTCGCTATCCGCTTCGTTTTCGATGGCGGCGCGACGCAGGACCCGCCCGGCAAGGAAGGGCTTGCCAATCTGATGAGCGGCCTGTTCGACGAAGGTGCCGGCAACCTCGACAGCGAGGCCTTCCAGATCAAGCTCGACGACGTCGGTGCAGAGATGAGCTTCGAGGCGCAGCGCGACGGCATCTACGGCTCGATGCGCATGCTGGCCGACCAGCGCGACGGCGCCTTCGACCTGTTGCGCGTGGCAGTCAACCAGCCGCGCTTCGACCAAGTGCCGATCGACCGCATCCGCGCGCAGATCCTGTCCGGCATCATCGCCAACGAGCGCGATCCCGATACGCTCGCCCAGCGCAAATGGCTGGAAGCGATCTATGGCAATCATCCCTATGCGCGGCCCGACCAGGGCACCAGGCAAAGCATCGCGACGATTACGCCGTCCGATCTCAGCACCTTCCACAAGGCGAATTTCGCCCGCGACGGCCTGCATGTCGCGGTGGTCGGCGCCATCGACGCCGAGACGCTGAAGCAGAAGCTCGACCTGGTGTTCGGCAGCCTGCCGGAAAAGCAGGCGCTGACGCCCGTTCCCGACATCGAGCTGAAGCTCGGCCAGCAGCTCGAGGTCGTTTACGACCAGCCGCAGGCCTCGCTGCAACTCGCCTATCCCGGCGTGAAGCGGAATGCGCCGGATTTTTTCGCCGCGGTGCTGATGAACGAGATCCTCGGCGGCGGCACCTTCACCTCGCGGCTGTTCGACGAGGTGCGCGAGAAGCGCGGCCTGGCCTACAGCGTCAGCTCCGACCTCGTCGACCACCAGCATTCCGAGGCGCTGTCCATCACCACCTCGACCCGCGCCGACAGGGCGGCCGAGACGCTGGCCGTGGTGCGCGACGTGGTCAAGCGCATGGCCGAGGAGGGGCCGACCGAAGCCGAGCTGGCGGCGACCAAGAAATACATGATCGGCGCCTATGCCATAAACAATCTGAATTCCTCCGGCGCGATCGCCTCAACGCTGGTCGAGATCCAGCTCGGCAAGCTCGGCATCGACTACATGCAGCGCCGCGCCGCCCTGATAAACGCGGTGACGCTGGACCAGGTGAAAGCGGTGGCGAAAAAGCTGCTCTCCGCCGAGCCGGCCGTCATGGTGGTCGGGCCGAAGCTCGGCGCGGCCAACAAGGGATGAGCCCTAGCTTCGGCATCGCCTTTGGCGGCGGCGGGGCGCGTGGGCTGGCGCATATCCATGTCATCGAGGCGCTGGACGAGCTGGGCATAAGGCCGGCGGCAATCGCCGGCTCGTCGATCGGCGCCATCATGGGCGCCGGCATGGCCTCGGGCATGACCGGCAAGGACATCCACGACTATACGCGCTCGATCCTCGGCCGCCGCGCCGAAGTGGCCACGCGCATGTGGCGGGCGCGGCCCGGCACTTTTGCCGAGGCGATGCAGGGCGGCCTGCGGGTCAGCCAGTTCAATGTCGAGCGCATCCTCAAGGCGTTCCTGCCCGACGCCATTCCCGAGACCTTCGCCGAATTGAAGATACCGCTGAAGGTGACGGCAACGGACTTTTATGGCCACAAGCTCGCCGTGTTCGACGAAGGCGAGCTGCATTCGGCGCTGGCCGCCTCGGCGGCGATCCCGGCGGTGTTCCGCCCGGTGATGCGCGACGGCAGGCTGCTGATCGACGGCGGCATCTACAATCCCGTGCCGTTCGACCTGATCGAGCTCGACGCCGACATCATCATCGCCGTCGACGTGGTCGGCGCGCCGACCGAGGCCGGCCGCAAATTCCCGACCTCCGTCGACCTGATGTTCGGCGCCACGCAGCTGATGATGCAGTCGATCATCGCCAGCAAGCTGAACCAGAGCCGGCCCGACATTCTGATCCGGCCGGCCGTCTCGAAATACCGGGTGCTCGATTTCATGAAGGTCGAGGCGCTGATGGCAGAGACGGTGGCGATCAAGGACGAGCTGAAGCGCGAGATCGAGAAGGCGCTGAAGGCGCGGGAAGACGCTGCGGTCGAGGGCAGGCAGCGGACGGTGTAGGGGCGCTGCCAATCTCCCCCCTTGAGGGGGAGATGTCGCCGAAGGCGACAGAGGGGGTCGGTTCGACCGGGCGCGGCCTCCCTCTTGCGTCGATAGGGGTTGGCGCATTACGCGAGACGACCCCCTCTGCCCTGCCGGGCATCTCCCCCTCAAGGGGGGAGATTGGCTCATCACGCCATCCCAGCCGCATACTCCAGCGCCACCACGCCGTTGCTGAATTGCGTGGCCGAGATCAGCTCGAGCGGCAATTGCGCGCCGGGCGGGAACAGCAGCTTGCCCTGGCCGACGGCACCGGGATAGCTGAGCAGGCGGATGCGGTCGACCAGGCGATGGCGCAGCAATTCCTGCGCGACGCTGAGGCTGCCATGCACATAGATGTTGCCGCCGCTGCCTTGCTTCAGCCCTCTGACGGCGTCCGGCAATGCGCCCTGCAGCAGCTCGGCCGGCTGCCAGTCGAGCGCCTGCAAGCTGGTCGAGGCGACATATTTCGGCAGCGCATTGAAGCGGTCGGCGAAGTCTCCGGTCTCCTTGGGCCACGAGCCGGCAAAGATCTCATAGGTCGTGCGCCCCAACAGCATGGCGCCGCTGTCGGCAAGCTCGTCGTCCTTGAATTTCTGCATCTCATCGTTCCAGGCCACGCTCGGCAGCTTCTCGACCTCGGCAATGCCATCGACGCTGATGAATTCGGTGATGATGAGTTTTCTCATGGCGGGTTCCTTCTGTCGGGACGGCCGTGCGGGTCTTGTGCGAACTGCACCGTCAACTAGCGCGGCGCTTTTTCAGGGGGAGGGTTTTCCCTGTTCGCTTCCAAAGACCGATACCGTGGGAAAAGCTTCTCCGACCTGCCCGTCGTTCGGTCATGCCACAAGGTCCGCATCGGGCGCCGGTCTTTTTTTGCCTGTCCCAGATTGGCTCTGGTTCGTAGCTACCGGCTGGCTACAGGTGGGCAATACCGGCTTTCAGCAGTCCTTCGCGGACGTGCTGCACATCAGGCTCCTGGGCATAGTGCAGGGTGGCGATGAATGAATCGAGGTCGAATTGGGGATCGAGCGTTCTGATCTTGCCTAGATGCGCCGCGGCCGCGATTTCGTCGCCGAGCCAGCCGTAGCAGGCAGCGGCGAAAGCGTGCTGAGCCGAGTCCATGGTTGACAGATGCATGAAAGCTTCGATCGCCTCGCCATACTGGCGCGCGGCGAAATGCGCTTTTCCCAGATGGCTCCAGAACCTCTCCGGGTGGTGCGGGTTCAACTGCATCGCCTTGCGGATCCATTCAATTCCCTCCTCCGGCCTCCCCAGCCACGTCAATAACTCGCCTTGCTGCACCACCACGAGGTCGTAATTGGGATTGAGGGCCAGCGCCCGCTCTTGATGGTAGCGCGCTGTGGTCAGCTCATTGTTGTTCACGTTCACGGCCGCGAGAATGCGATGGACATCGGCATCGTTGTTGTCCAGCGCCAGCGCCCTGTCCAGCGCCGTCATAATGTTGTTCCAGACGGCATCCCTGTCTTCGCACCAGTTATGGACCCAGGCCTGGCCAAGAATGCAGGCCCGCCAGGCATGGGCATGGGCATAATCGGGGTCGAGCGTGACGGCCCTTTCTATCAAGGTTTGCGCGCGTTCATTATCCGCAATCGTGCTTCGGTGATGCAGCACCTTGGCAGCAAGCACACATTCATACGCGGCCATGTTTGCGGGTTTCGCCCGCGCGAGCTGGTCCCGCTGAGCCGCCTCGACACGACCGGGCAGCGTGGCTGCGATCGCCGCGGTCACCTCATCCTGAATCGCGAATATGTCGTCCAGCTTCCGGTCATATTTGTCTGCCCAAATATGAGCGTCATTCGCCGTGTCGATGAGCTGAACCGTCACGCGCACCCTGTCGCCGATCTTGCGGACGCTTCCCTCCACCAGGTATTGGACGGTGAGTTTCTCGGCCACCTCGCGCACATTCACGGCGCGGTTCTTGTAGACGAAGCTGGAATTGCGCGAGATGACGAACAGCTCATGGTGGCGGGACAGTTCGGTGATGATGTCCTCGGTCAGTCCGTCCGCGAAAAATTCCTGCTCGGGGTCGCCGCTCATGTTGGTGAATGGCAGCACCACTATCGAAGGTTTCGAGATGGATCGCTTTGCCTCGACTTCCGGCAGGGCAGGACTGTCAAACCCAATGCGATAGAGGCGAACCGGGCGGCTGATGTTCTTCAGCGTCTTCTCACCCAGGTCCTCCATGGCAATTTCGAGACGGTCGGCAATTTGGGTCGCCACCGCTGCGGTCACGCAGATACCGCCGACGTCGGCGAGTTGCTCGATGCGCGAGGCAATATTGACGCCGTCGCCGAAAATATCCTCATCATCGAAAATGATGTCGCCGAGATTTATGCCGATCCTGAATTCGATACGCCGTTCTTGCGGCACATCCGAATTGCGCCGTTTCATGCGCTGTTGGATTTCCACGGCGCATTTCACGGCATCGGTCACGCTCTGGAACTCAACGAGCATGCCGTCTCCGGTGGTCTTGATGATCCGGCCCTTGTTCTTCGCGATGGCGGGATCGACCAGTTCTATGCGATGGGTCCGAAGGCGTGCGAGCGTGCCGGATTCGTCGGCCTCCATTAGCCGACTGTAGCCCGCCATATCGGCAGCCAGAATTGCGGCTAGTCTCTGTTCCATCGCTGAACCACAAACCAAGCTTATCCTTCCAGAGCTGCCAAATCCAGCAATTTGGGCTTGTGGCTGAATCAAGAAGTCTTCCTACCGCCGCAGCAAGAAAGGGCGGATCAGAACCTTCCGCCTGGTGGCTGCGAACTCGATCGCATCAATGGCGGGAGACGCCCCGATGCGCGCGGCGTCAGATGAGTTTTCTCATGGCGGGTTCCTTGTGTCAGAGGACGGGGCGCGTTGGGCTTCTGCGACACGCTCCGTGAAAATGTCGGGGTTTGCCATTTGGATCGATGGCCGAGGCAAGCGTCGACTTGATGGTCCGCTACGAAACAGAACGGGGTTAGCCCCCAGGCACTTGTCCCCCGCGTGCACTTTAGCGCCAAGATGGTAAGCTCCGGGACTGAGTCGGAGCACTAGTGGAGAGGGCATGGGGCAGACAAGCAAAGCTTTTGATCGAGAGCGCTCGCCGTCTGTCAAGGCCGGCGGTCTGCGGTGACGAAACCGATCAAGTCCCTTCGACCCTTCTTCAGCTACTACGGTGGAAAGTGGCGTGATGCGGTTCGTCTCTATCCAAAGCCGGAGCACGAAACGATCATCGAACCATTTGCGGGATCAGCCGGATATAGCCTAAGGTACCCGGACAGAGCGGTGATTCTGTACGAGATTGACCCAGTTATAGTCGCGGTCTGGCGTTTCTTGATCTCTGCTACACCAAAAGACATCTTGGCAATTCCAGACATTCCGCTTGATGGAACTTGCGACGACCTAAAGGTTTCCCAAGAGGCCAAATGGCTAGTCGGGTTCTGGCTCAATCGCGGCACTGCCAGTCCACGCAAATCTCCATCAAAATGGATGCGCGACAAGATTCGTCCTGGATCGTTTTGGGGCGAAAGAGTGCGAAACACGATCGCGACCCAAGTCGAAAATATCCGCCACTGGAAGGTATACAATAGCGGCTATGTTGAGTGTCCCGAAAACTCAGAGGCTACCTGGTTCATCGATCCACCCTATCGCGAGGCGGGCCGGCACTATCGCTTCGGTTCGGAAATCATCGACTATCCCGCGCTGGCAACTTGGTGCCGAAATCGGTCTGGGCAAGTTATTGTTTGCGAAAATGCGGGAGCAGACTGGTTGCCTTTTCGAGATCTTGGATCAACTAAGACCACTCGAGCAGACCGCCGATCGAAAGAAGTGTGTTGGCTAAGTGAGTTCGACGAAGACTTGAGTTCCATTGACGAGAACGCAATCGTTGATGCAGGTACAAATGGGACCGTAAGCGATGATGGGGTGCCACAGGAGAAGAACGCCGCATGACTGCCCGAGCGGTGCACTTGCATGGGGCGTTGTTAAAAGCCTTAGGTGGCCGGGTGAACTGGACCAGTCCTACCAACGATAAGCCACTGATCTTGGACTTACGTGAACCAGAGTCCCTGCGTCTGAGGGTCTATATGTACAGCCTAGTTGGCGGCGCTGGCGAACGGGCTCGGCGCGAATACAAAATCGTGCTGCGGGTTCGGGATCAGGCGGTGGGCCAGTATGGTTCGTTCGATCATTCCGACGGTCGGTTCACCACTGTGGTCGGTTATGATGCAGATTTGGACGTCTTTGTCTTTTGGGATGCTAGCCTGCATCCTCGATTTAAGAATGGCGGGAACTTGCAGGTGCGGGATCAGGTCGTCCGCAATGCTGCCGTCTATGGGACAGCCGAGCAGGTGCGGTACCTGACGAACGGCGCCAAGGAAGCAGTGTTGGTTTGCCAAAGCCCGGAATTGTGGCGAACTCTTCAGACAAGGATCACCACTACTGGCGGGATCGAGGAAGGTGAATGTTTGACCTTTCTCAACTGAATTTGAAAACCTCTTATCATAAGGGTCACGATGATATTGCGCGCGACTTCTATCTACCTTGCATGATGCAAGCGACCCATTTTGACCGAGCTGTAGGCTATTTTCGGAGCACAGTCTTCATCATTGCTTGGCCGGCATTAAAGGGCTTCATTGAGCGTGGCGGTAAGATCCAAGTCCTGTGTTCACAGATTTTAGCTGATGCCGATGTCGATGCTTTGGAAGCTGGCTACGCGGCCAGGGCCGACGAGGTAATCGGAAGGCGGCTGCTCGAACAGGTTGCATCTTTACTGCAGAATGAAGAACTCTGCGAGCCAGCAAAAATTTTGGCGGGACTTGTCGCTCGCGGTCTTCTTGATCTTCAGGTGGCAATTCTACGAGAGAACGACCTGCTTTCCGCGAAGGGACGCATATTCCACGATAAACTAGGTATTTTCCGCGACCCGATTGGTCATCGGGTGATATTCAAGGGCTCTATGAACGAGACTTGGACGGGTCTCGCGTCGGACGGAAACTTAGAGTCGGTTGACGTTGCTGTAAGTTGGCTCGGCCCTCGTGACCTTGAGCGATGCGACGTTGAAGAAGGCTATTTCAGCGATCTTTGGCAACGAAAATACCCTGGGCTCTGTGTTCGCCCCTTTCCAGAGGTGGCGCGCACTGAACTGACCAGCGCTGCGCCCGACGATTTCGAACGAGCGTTCGATGATTTTCTCCGGAAAACCACCTCTACAGAACCCGCGGATCCCCGCGGCCGAGTTCTGAAACCACACCAAGAGCTCGGCTTGGCCTCTTGGGCAGCCAATGGCCGCCGAGGCATTCTCGCGTTCGCCACTGGGGCAGGTAAAACCTTCACAGCAATCACCGCCATTCGCGAAGCTTTGAGAGAACATCGAAATGTAGTGCTAGTGATCGTCCCGGATCAGACTCTCTTCGGCCAATGGGAAAAGGAAATCCGCGAGACTACCGCGGACCTCACTCCACGGATCCTGCGCGCGGGCGCCGGACATAATAGCGGGTGGCGTGCGACATTGCGTCAGTGGACGACGCCTGGCGAGCAGATGCGTATCGTGCTGGCTACTGTCCAAACCGCATCGAGCGAAGAATTTCGCGGCCAGCTTGATTGCGGAGCGCATCTGATGATCGTTGTAGACGAAGTGCATCGCTTGGGATCGCGGAAACATCGGAAACTAATGGACGATGCCAACTTCGGGCCACGGCTTGGACTGAGCGCGACGCCTGAGCGTTACGGTGATCCTGATGGAACTGCAGCTATCATGGCTTTTTTCGGCGGCGTCCTGCGGCCACGTTACACGCTTCCCGACGCTATTCGCGATGGAGTTTTGACACCCTACTTCTACCGGCCCCACGCCCTGCGTCTAGAGCCAGATGAGCAGGATGCTTGGGCGAAGTTGAGCCGGGAGATTGTACGGATACAAGCGCGAATTCGCGCCAATGACAGAACGCCTGGTTTGGCCGAGAAGGTGCAAAATCTGCTGATCCGCAGAGCGCGCCTAATCAAGCAGGCGCGCGCCAAGGTGCAACTAGCCGTCCGCGTGATTAGCCAAGGCTACAGGGTCGGCGAACGATGGCTGATCTACTGTGACGACAGCACACAACTTAACGCTGTCATCGCGAACTTGGCAGCCGCGGGCATTTCGACCTTGGCGTATCATTCCGCGATGGAAGGTGATCGAGATCAGACACTAAGGTGGTTGGCTAAGCGCGGTGGCATTGTTACAGCCATCAAGTGCTTGGACGAAGGCGTGGACATCCCCTCTGTGACTCATGCTCTAATCCTGGCTTCATCCAAGAACCCGCGGGAGTTTGTGCAGCGCCGTGGCCGCGTGCTTCGTAAGGCCGAGGGCAAGGCGCTAGCGTACATCCATGATGCCATCGTCCTTCCATCTAGGCTGGACTCGGAGAAAGACGGTGATGAGCGAAGGTCGGATCCAATAACATCTGGAGAGCTGGCTAGGGCGATCGAATTTGCCACATATGCGTCCAACCCCGCGTCAGCGACCGACCTACAACAAATTGCAGTACAAGCGGGACTCGACTGGCACGCACTTGTGGGGCTTGGGGTGGAAGATGCGGAAGACTGATCTGGAAGACATTCGCTCGGTGATCCATCGGGTTCGTGCAGAGCGCTTTTCTCATCTGGACGAGCAGTTTCTCGACGCCGTTTTGGATGCCGAGGCACGTACGTTGGGGGACGACGCTGGCGCCGTCCAATTGATCCGGCGCGCTGTGGACGTTGCGCTAGCAAAGATGGGCTAAAGCAGATGCTGCTGCTTAAGAAACTGGAAATCGAAGGATTTGGGCCGTTTGCGGACAAGCAAGTCCTGTTGTTTCCGGCAAAGCCCGGTGTACTGGTTGTCTATGGCGAGAACATGCGGGGCAAGACTACTCTTTTGAACGCTATCCGATATGCGTTTTTCGGCAAAGTGTTGGGGCGGGGGCGGCGTGAACGACTAGTCCATAGCTTATCCAATCGCGAGCGAGCATCGGCGGGCAAGTTCGGCTTCAATGTGGCTTTGGAATTCGATTTCGATGGTCAAGCCTTCGAGCTCTATCGCGGGCATGAAGCACGTGTCCCAAGCCCCATCAATGACGGCGACTATCGGTCTGAGATACTCCTTCGACGAGGCGGCCAGGTGGTAAGCCAGCAGGAGCAAGACCGGCTTCTTGCGCAAATTTTTCCGGAGGACATTTCACGGTTTTTTCTTTTCGATGGCGAGCTTCTTCAAGAGTATGAGGAGTTGATCATCAACGAGAGTGAGGTTGGACCTCAGATTTCAAGCGCGATCGAAAGAATTCTTGGGGTGCCGATCCTCAAGGCGGGACGCCGCCACCTTCTGGAGTTGGCCGACGAGGCCGACAGGCAGGCCGCTACGGAGGCGTCTCGACATCAAGAAACTCAGAGCTTGGGCAACGCGCTTCAGGCGGCTATTACGCTGCGCAAGGCTCAACAGGATGAACTCGTCCGACTAAAGGACAATCTCGCCGATCTCACTCGACAAAAAGGCGAAAGCGACGCCAAGCTCGCGGCTGATCGACGAGCCGCTGATCTCATGAACCGTCGCCAGGATGCGCTCAATCGCGCTGCTGCAGCGGCGACCAGGCAAGTGGATTTGCGATTGGATATCAAACGCGTCATGAGCGATGCGTGGCGGACGGTTTTGCACGAGCCCATTCGTAAGGCCAGGGAACAAGCACAGATCAACTTGCAGTCGCAGATCGAGGCCTTAAAAGTCGAGCTGCGCCGCGCCGCCGTTGAGCGAAGTCATTGTGATATCTGCGAACAGGATGTTGCCCCAGCTCTGCGGTCGAGGCTGCTTGCGACATTGGGCGACGCGGGAGCAGCGCGGCCGGCAGACCAAGCATCAATCCGCTTGGGGGCCGTAGGCGGATTCAGAGATTTGGATGTATCCGGCGAGGTTCGTCAATTGGTCCGGCAAATTCAAGATATGGCAGTGGTGGTACAACATGAGCGCGAAGAAGCGAAAGATCTTCTCTCTTCGTTGGCCGATACGGACCAAGCGTCCGTCCGCAGTACCCAAGCAACTTACGTCGAAGTCATCGAACAAATTGCGATCGTTAAGCAGGGTATCGAGAAGCAGGCGGCCCAGCTCGAGCAGCAGGAGACGCGCGTCGATGGATTGCGTCGAAAATTACAGAACACTGCTCGAGCCGATCTTATGGCAGTAGAGGCTCGAGCCAAGCTCTTGCGAGACAGTGCCGCCGTGTTCGACGATGCGGTAGAAGCATATAAGACGGATTTGCGAAAACGTGTTGAGGCCAGCGCCGCTGAACTGTTTCTAGCAATGACCACTGAGAAGACTGACTATGCTGGCCTGAGAATCAACAATGACTATGGCCTGACGATCATACATACGGATGGTCGTCCTGAGGACGCGCGTTCTGCGGGAGCCGAACACGTCGTCGCCTTGGCGTTGATGGGTGCGTTGCAGCAAAATGCCCCGTTGCGCGGTCCCATAGTGATGGATTCGCCCTTTGGCCGTCTTGACGATGGCCACACGTCCAACGTCGTGAGCGGTCTCCATAAGATGGCCGATCAGGTTGTTCTTCTTGTCTATGAAGCGGAAGTTGGCCGTCAGCGTGCCCGGGAGCTTTTGGGCTCTCGGTTGGTAGCTGAGTACGAGCTCGAACGCGTGAACAGCCGGCGTACCAACATAAGAGAGATTCGCTGATTATGGATCAAGACCGGCGTAGCATTGGCCTTTCGGCCGAATCTCAACGCCTCATGGAAGAGATTCTGAATAAAGACTGGTTCAATGAAGCTCAAGAAGCAGCCCGCTTCTCCATGGCCTATGCGATCAAAGCAGATGTCACCCCTGGTGCGACACCAGGCGTGGACACTCGTTGGGCGAGCGGACTATTTGACCCGACTGGTGAGATCGTCTCCCTTGTGAATGCGCTCTATCCAGAAGTGACAACTCCAGTGCGTGCGATCGAAAACTTCGTTAACGAAGGCTTGCGATTGGTGCACGAACGACTGGTTGTCCGAGGCGAAACGCCCGCGGATTTGCTTCGCTGAAATCATCGCCGAGGTAGCATATTTTGATGGCATATCTCTTGCCATCCCCGAATCTTCATCCTAATCTCCCTCTGAGAAACCCTTTTCCCAAATCGCCTCGCATCCGCTGACCGCACCATTCAGCCCCGCGCCGGGCCATAAGAGAAAAGCTTTTCTCAAATGGGACGATCGATATCCAAATCATGGCGTCCGACGTCCAGCCAACGCCTGCCAAGCAGCCGGTCACCTTGCGCGAGGTGGCGGCACTCGCCGGCGTCAGCGTCGCCACCGCTCAAAAGCGCTGAACGGGCAGGGGCGGATGACTGCCGAGACGCGGACCCGGATTCGCGAGACGGCGCAGCGGCTGGGTTTTCGCCCGAACAGCCTGGCGCAGAGCCTGTTGCGGCGGCGCAGCTTTACCGTCGGGCTTTTGACCAACGACACCTATCGCCGCGCCTCCGGCGCGCATTTGTGATGGTCACCGCCCTCATGAAGCAACTCTGATCCCAAATATCATCGTCCGATGCCAAGCCGCTGCGGGAGGGGATGCGGGTAACGTCAGCAAAGTGGAACAATCCGGCAGCCGACGGGTTTGTACGATGAAGGGCGATCTGTTTCGGAGGAAGATTACGATGAAACGCGTCCTTGCCCAACATGCGGTGCGACTGATGCTCGGCGGCGTAACCGCCTGCCTGCTCACGGTCGTCGAGATTCCCAACCCAATTGCGCCATTGTCGCTTGTGTCCGAGGCAAGGGCTGCCACCACCGTTTCGATCAGCACGTTCTACGAAGACCTGTCTTCCTATGGTGATTGGGTCTCGTATCACGGAGCGACCGTTTTCGTGCCGGTTGATGTGCCTGACGATTGGCGTCCATATACGCTTGGACACTGGGTCTATACCGAGCAGTATGGCTGGCTCTGGGTGTCCGACGAGCCATTCGGCTGGGCGACGTACCATTACGGCCGGTGGGGCTATGCCGACGATATCGGCTGGTACTGGGTTCCGGGCACTCGCTGGGCGCCAGCATGGGTGAGTTGGCGTCGTGACAGAGAGCACATCATTTGGGCGCCGCTGCCGCCCCGCCGCGATCCGGATTTGATTTCAATCGAGGTGACCTTCGACACGACGCCGGATTATTACTGGGTTGTGGTCCCCACCCGCGAATTCCTTGCCGCGGACATTTCTGTGGTCGTTATTCGTGATGAGCCGGAGTTTGTGCGCATTGTCGAGGCGGCCGAACCGGCCGGCGACGTGACGATCCAGAACAATTTGGTGATCAACAAAGTCATTGATGTCGATGTGATCGAAAAGGAGACGAACCAGAAGGTGACTGCCGTCAAGGTCAGCAAGACCGACGCGCCCGAGCAGTCCGGCAAACTGGAAAACGATACGGTCGCTGTCTTTGAGGGCGAGGTGAAAGCCGACCCTAAGGCCAAACCAGCTAAGCTCAAAGACATCGAAGAGGTGAAGCAGGTTCAGGCTGGCCGGAAATCGAAGCCGACCGAAGGCGCTGCAACGACCGAGCAGGCCAAGCCCGAAGAAACCGCCAAGCCTGAGAAGCCGAAGACCAAGGAGCAGCCGGCCACCGAGCAGCAGCAGGCCGAGCCCGGCAAGGCGGCCAAGCCTGAGAAGCCGAAGGCCAAGGAGCAGCCCGCCGCCAAGCAGCAGCAGGCCGAGCCGGAACAGGCGGCCAAGCCTGAGAAGCCGAAGACCAAGAAGCAGCCCGCCGCCGAGCAGCAGCAGGCCGAACCGGAACAGGCGGCCAAGCCTAAGAAACCGAAGATCAAGAAGCAGCCCGCCGCCGAGCAGCAGCAGGCCGAGCCCGAACAGACGGCCAAGCCTGAGAAGCGGAAGGCCAAGAAGCAGCCCGCTGCCGAGCAGCAGCAGGCTGAGCCGGAGCAGGCTGCCAAGCCTGAGAAGCGGAAGGCCAAGGAGCAGCCAGCGGCCGAGCAGCAGCAGGCCGAGCCCGAGCAGGCGGTCAAGCCCAAGCCACAGAAGCAAAAAAACAAGGCGTGCGATCCGCAGACTGAGAACTGCTAGCTGTGCGGATAGACTACGGGCACCGCGGCCGTTCCATCGCGGTGCCCGCTGAACGGCAATGCACGCCAAAGCTGCTCGCCCTCTTTCCTTCGGGCCCCCATGGCAGATCCTGGACCCAGGGCAGCGAGTCGTAGTTGACTGCCGAGCATGCCTGTAACCAGGCCATTCCCTCTTGCCATCCTTGCATCGTTCCCCTAATCTTCCTTTTGAGAAAACCTTTTCCCAACTCTGCCGGCATCCGCTGACTTCACCATTCAGCGGCTCGCAGGCCGATAAGAGAAAAGCTTTTCTCAAATGGGAGGATCGATATCCAAATCATGGCGTCCGACGCGCAGCCAACGCCTGTTTCTGCCAAGCAGCCGGTCACCCTCCGTGAGGTGGCGGCACTCGCCGGCGTCAGCGTCGCCACCGCCTCAAAAGCGCTGAACGGGCAGGGGCGGATGACTGCCGAGACGCGGACGCGCATTCGCGAGACGGCGCAGCGGCTTGGCTTTCGCCCGAACAGCCTGGCGCAGAGCCTGTTGCGGCGGCGCTCCTTTACCGTCGGGCTTTTGACCAACGACACCTATGGCCGCTTTTCGCTGCCGCTGATGGCCGGCGTTTCCGATGCGCTCGTCGATGCCGGCGTCTCGGTGTTTTTGTGCAATGTCGAGGACGACCCACGCCTTGCCCAGTTGCATGTCGATGCCATGCTCGACAAGCGCGTCGACGGCATCATCGCCACCGGCAAGCGCATCGATCGCCATCTGCCGGTCGACCTCGCCAATCTCGGCATTCCGGCGATCTACGCCTTTACCGAGCCGGATCCCGGCGCCATCGCCTTCGTCTCCGACGATGCCGGCGGGGCGCGGCTGGCGGTCGAGCACTTTTGCCGGCTTGGGCGCCGGCGCATCGCCCATGTCACCGGTCCCGCAAGCTTTGCCGTGGTGCATGCCCGCGCCGAGGCCTATCGCGAGGTACTGGCCGAGAACGGCCTGCCCGTCATGGAGCCGCTGCTCGGCCCGTGGTCGGAGGCCTGGGGCCACGAGGCGGTCAAGAAGCTGTTCGACGGTGAGGGTTTCGACGGCACGCGCGAAAAACCCGATGCGGTGTTTTGCGGCAACGACCAGATCGCGCGCGGCGTCATCGACGCTTTGCGCGAGCGCGGTATCGGCGTGCCGGACGAGGTCGGCGTCATCGGTTTCGACAATTGGCAGATCGTCGCCGAGGCAACCCGCCCGCCGCTGACCTCGGTCGACATGAACCTTTCAGCACTTGGCCGCGAGGCCGGCCTTGCCTTGCTTTCGCTCGTCGGCGGCGAACCCGCTTTGCCGGGCATCAGAAAACTGCCGTGCCGGCTGGTGGTGCGTCAGTCATGCGGCCGTCCGCCGGACGGCTGAACGAAACGGGCCGTGTCGATAGTCACCCGCTTGGGGGCGCGGCTAAATTAAGACGCTAAATTAAAACCATGTGGAGGAGAAGCATGAGAACCACCATTACCGGGCTCGCCATCGCCGCGAGCATTTTGGGCACGCTGGCAACCGTCGGGACGGCCGCCGCTGACACCGCTAACATCTGGGTGCGCGCCGACGGCTCGAACTTCATGCCGCGCATCGTCGATGCCTTCAACAAGGGGCATCAGAACCAGATCAAGCTCGACATCATCCCCAACGCCGAAATCATCCCGAAATACGGCGCTGCCGCCGCCGGTGGCACGGCACCCGATGCGCTGTCGCTCGACCTGATCTACACGCCGTCCTTCGCCGCCGCCGGCCAGCTCGAAGACATCACCGACTGGGCGAAATCGCTGCCTTATTTCGCCAGCCTGTCGCCGGCGCATGTCAAGACCGGCACCTATAAGGGCCGCATCTACGGGCTGCCGTTCTCGGCCGATAGTTCGGTGCTGATCTGGAACAAGAAGCTGTTCAAGCAGGCCGGCCTCGATCCGGAAAAGGGCCCGACCAACTGGGCCGAAATCGAAACCGACGCCGAAAAGGTCAATGCCCTCGGCGGCGACATCAAGGGCTTCTACTTCTCCGGCAATTGCGGCGGCTGCAACATCTTCACCTTCACGCCGCTGATCTGGGCCTCGGGCGGCGACATCCTGACGGAGGACGGCTCGAAGGCGACGCTGGACACCCCGCAGATGCGCGGCGCCATCGACCTTTACCGTTCGATGGTCAAGAAGGACCTGGTGCCTTCAGGCGCGCAGACCGACACCGGCTCCAACTTCTTTGCCGCCTTCGCCACCGGCAATATCGGCATCTCGCCGTCCGGCGCTTTCGCCATCGGCGCGCTCAACACGCAATATCCCGACATCGACTACGGCATCACCTTCCTTCCCGGCAAGGATGGCGGCTGGTCGTCGTTTGCCGGCGGCGATAATTTCGTCGTCACCAAGGGCACCACGAAGGTCGCGGTGGTCAAGGAGTTCCTCGATTTCGCCTATTCGCTCGAGGGCCAGACCATCCTGGCGAAATACGGCAGCCTGCCGGTGCGCGGCGACATCGCCAATGAGGCGCTGAAGGATCTCGACCCGCGCTACAAGGTCGCCGCCGAGGCCATGGCCAAGGGCCGCACGCCCTATTCGGTGGTGTTCAACGACCTGATCAACTCGGCCAACGGTCCGTGGAACCAGATGATGAACGAGGTCTTCTTCGGCGAAGACGTCGACGGCGCCATCGCCAACGCGCAGGAAACGATGCAGTCGATCATCGATTCGGCGCCGCAGAAGTAAGCGCCGGCTCCACCTCCCCCTTGAGGGGAGGTCGGACCGCAGGTCCGGGTGGGGTCCTGGGGCGCGGGGGGGGGGCGGGCCATTACGCGGGGGGCGGGGCGCGGGGGCCGGGCCCCCCCGCGGGGGGGGGGGCGCCCCCGCCGGCGGGGGGGGGGGGGG
>NZ_JAMYMZ010000039.1:0-50634 GCF_040318825.1 Mesorhizobium sp. M1006 | reverse complement strand
AAGAAAGCTTGACCCCAGCACTCCGGTGCTCAGGTTCTCCTGGCTGCCGGATGCGCACGTCTGCGGTCTTCACCGGATGCGTACGTCGGGTCAGCCACGCTGCCGTCGGAATTAAGGGTGCGCACCCAGCCACCGCGATCGGTACGGCCGTGTCTGGCGATGAACTCGATGCCATGGTCGATGAGCTTGTCGGCCGGTCCAGCCCAGCCGCGTTCTTTGGCCACCGCGAACCGTCAGCGCTTGTATTTCCCAGCAGAACGAGGTCGGTTTTAGGGATCGCGACGAATTCAGCTGCGGCAGCCTGTATCAAATCAACCGGGTGAGAGGCCTCGCGGGGTCAATAGTTTGCCAAATCGGCATCACCTGCAAGCATCGGTGTTTATTGCGCGGGGGAGGGAGCTCGGACACCCGTCAACCGCTCCGATTTGCGACTGATCTCGGAGGGATGGTGTAGTACCATTCCGGATGGAATGGGTCGCCCGCCTTTAGATCGTCGAACGCCTCCATCTCGGCATCGCTCACTTGATACCTTTCGTCAGTCGCGCATCGACTCTGCTCCCAGCTTCAGGCCCATGACTGCGATCAGCTCGACCATGCCTATGCGATCGACAAGGCGCCGTCCACGCCAGGTTTGCATGATGTGGCAGACCAGGGTTGTTCGATGTTGCTCCACATCTGCCCCGCGGACAGGATCCAATGTGAAGCGCGAGGCCTGTCGGGCGAGCCCCTTGGACCGCTCCACCCAACCGTGCCACGATCTTGACCGACGCACCATAGACCGCGCCGCAAGGCTTGGGAGAGACGTCCCTCGATGACCGAAAGACCAGTTCCTCTCGCGGCCACGGCGTCAGACAGGCATTCTTGTGGATGTACATTCGGACCCTCCGGTGAGTGCTGAAGCTTGGTAACTCCAGTCTCCTCGGTTCGGTCCGAATGGACAGCCTACAGAAAGCTCACAACTAGAGCCTGTTCCATCCCGATGCCATCGGGATGGAACTCGATCTCTTTTGTTTGAGCATGATCTTCTCCGAAAACCGGCTGCCGTTTTCGGTCGGGATCATTGCGAGGTGCTGTCTATCCATTCATTGTTTGTCACGGCAGCCCCTCGCGGGATGTTATTTCCCTGCCTAGGTCCTTCAGGTCACATAAAATGAGGCTGCGGTGAGCGAGAGATGTGGGGAAAGGGTGGCGAACTGTATTTGAGATACGCCGCCAGCCCCGTCACTGTCGAAAGAGAGCGCCCCGGTTTCACTGTTGTAGATGATATGATCGGAACTGTCATGCGCGGCTGCACCAACAAAGAAAGCTTTGGATGGAAGCCCTCCCGGCTGAAGGCCGGCAAAAACGGTATCGCTGAGATGGAACGTGTCCTGGGAGCGCTTGAAGTCGGTGATCTTATCGACATTGCCGGCTCCAAGAGCAGTATTGAACGAGAAGGCATCGTGGCCTCCGTAACCGGTCAAGACGTCGGCGCCGAGCCCGCCGTTGATGACATTGTTGCCGGCATTGCCCTGGATGGTCTGGCCGAACTCGTTGCCGGTGAGGGTTATCGCCTTCGTGTCGGACGGGTTGTTGGTGGCGAGAAGCTCGATCTCCGAGCCGGCCGAAAGCGCATAGCTCACCGAGGCGAGCACACTGTCGTTGCCGCCGCCCACCGCTTCAACCACCTTCTCGTTGGCATTATCAACATAGTAGGTGTCGTTGCCGCCATAGCCGATCATCGTGTGGCCGCTGGTTCCGTGCAATATATCGGCGCCGCTGGTGCCGTATAAGGTGCCATCGCTGGTGCCGTCGGAAGGAGGGACAGTCCCGGTCCCAGTCCCAGTCTCGGTCCCGGTCGAGCCAGTGCTTGGGGGAGTGATGTTCGCACCCGTGACGGTGTCGCCGCTGCCTGCCTTTTGATAGAGCTGAACCTCATCGATCTGCATCTGCATCGACGAAGGGGTCGAACTGTCCAGAGTCGTATGCCATCCGCTCGCGCTCGAATTCGCGACCTGATTGCTCATGATCAATTCCATCGGTTCATTCGGAATCGGCGCCTGCGCGCTGGTCACTTGCCCGATCTGTTTCCCATCGAAATACCAGGTGATCGACTGACCAGGCACCCAGTTGATGGCGTACGCGTGGAAGCCGGCCGTGAGATCAACACCCGCGTCGGTGACACCGCCGAACGTCCCCGACGGTGTGTGAATGTGCCAAGACAACGCTTGATTTGCCGGCCCCGAACCTTCGGTAAATCCACCCTCCTGCATATCGATCTCGAAATTATCGCCGCTGCTGCCCGCGCCTTGGCCGGGCATCATCCAGAGGCCCCCCCACGCGCCGTTGCCGCTCGGCGGCTTCATGCTGATCTGAAGATAGCCACCGTCGAATTCGAAGTTGCCATAGCTGCTGACGGCGCCGGACGTGACAGGGAATGTCTGTGCAGACCCCTGAGCCACCCCGTTGACGGGCACTTTGATTGCCGTGAGATTCAACAGCCCGTTGCTCACCGTATCTTGGCTCGGCATATCGTATTCGGCATTAAACTGGTTGCCCATCCCACTTCCGCCCGATCCATTGCTGTTCCATGGCCAGCCGTTGGCGGCATTGCTGGTGAGATAGGTATGCCAGGCGCTGTCGAGCGCCGTACCGGAGAAGTTTTCCTCGAAAACGAGGTCGCTAGAGGCAAAGCCTGCGGGTGCGGAAAGAGCCATTCAGTGATCCTTTTTGGCGTTGAAAACAGGGAATTCCACTGCCGCGCATCGCCAGGCGCGCGACATATCGCATGCTCGCAGTTGGGCACTGCGAACGGATTTCAAAGCAGCGGAGATTTGGAAGTCGTCGCCACAGACATTCTTGTCGAGCGAGCTTAACGTTGAACTCGCCATCGAAGGTGAGTTGTGTCGACGGGAATGCTCATCAGGCGCTCCCCCGTGAAACCATGAACGGTGTCGCTGCCGACGCCCGCAAGGTGTCCAACGGTTCGAGCCGCGGCCAGAATGAAGTCGAGCGCAGCTCTTCCGGCGGATGCACCGCCAAGCTTGCTGTTTAGCATGAGCACTGTAGATCCTTAGTTAATCGCGTTTTTTTTGTTCTTCATTCCACCCGCGCCCCTAAGTAAAACGCAGGCATTTCCGCTGTCCTGAGTTGTTCACACACCGTCCCTTCGTGAATTGATCATTCGAGGACGATGTACGGAACCCCAGCGACCCTACCGCCTTTTGCGGCGAGAATGAGGCTGGGTAAAAACTTATCAACACTTCTCATACAGGAGGTGCGGTTTGTCGAAATAGCGGAACGTCGCGCTACGGGCGTGAGGGCGCTTCGTCGCCGCGGGGCGGCCCCGCGGATTGTCAAATTTGAACTGCGCAACCGGTCGCCAAAGCTCCAGCTTGTGGCCGTCTGCTAACCGCCTGGCGTGCTCTTTCGCCGGGTCGTGGTCTGCGCAAGCATGGTAGACCCCGCCCACAAGCTGGCCGTGTTCGTCCAGAACGTAGACACGATAATGCGGCATCGCTTGTCCCGACCGGCGACGGCATTCTAACGGTCAGCCTCGCTGTGGAACGTCGAAATTTGCTTCCCTATGAGTCACATGCGATGGGCCGCTTGCCGGGTGAGGGTGCACGAAAATCGCCGGATCATGCGCTTTGGCAGATTGACGCTCTAGATATCGCCAGCGCCGGCGGTCAACAAGGCATCTGCGAGATTTTCCTATCGGCCAAACCGCTTGCCTGCAATGCCTGCATCGGCGCCGGCTATGCTCTCCAGCCTCGGACCCGTGATAGCAGATGCTGTGACAAGGCCTCGGCGGCCCCGCCGAGGCGCATCGTGGCATAGGCGAACGAAGTAAGGGCAAAGCCAGCCATGATCGCTCCGGCCCGCCGGGCAGCCAACCTTGCCGCGCATGGCCGCCGTCAGGTCGCTCGCCACGGCGCGCGGCAGCACCTCTCGGACGTAGCACCCTTCGGCTCCGAGGCCGTCTTTGGACCCTGCGAGACGCCCCAACACTGCCTTGGCGGTGCCCTCGACGAGGCAGCGGTGGACGAAGTATTTCCCCGTGGTGCGCTGGACCGGAACAGCGTGCAACACACGCGCCGCTGGCCGATACGCCCAATAGCCTCCAGGGTATAGACGGACGGCCCGAATGCAGAATTCCGTCTCCTCCCAGCTCTCAGCCTTACCGCCGATCCTTGCTCGGCCGCTGACGGAGAACCCGAGCTTGCGGCGCCCGAGACCGGGCGCGAAGCCACCGGCGCGCCGCAGCACGTCGGCGCGCACCGACATGTTGGCCCCGATCGGGTTGCGGATGCGCCCGTCCCGCACGTGCATGCCGGCGTAGGTGCAGCCCCCCACCCAGTGGAACTCGACGGGAAACCAGGAGGGCGGCGGCACTTGCCACAGCCGCTCAACCGGGCCACCGGCGCCCAACACGGCTGGATCCCGATAAGCAGCCAACAGCTCCTCCAGCCAATGAGGGTCGGCGACGGCGTCATCATTGAGGAAGGCGATCACCGGTGCCGTGCTGTATTCCGCCCCTGTCATGCGCCCGCCCGACAAGCCGGGTTGTCTGGCATTGGCCAGGACGGTCACGCCGGCAATCTCGCGCGCGGCGCGCTCTAGCAAGGTTGTTGTCCACGACCACAACAATTTCACGCGGGGCAGGCGTTTGGTTGCGGACGGACCCGACGGCACGGTTCAACTCTTCCCAGCGGTCCGGAGTGTGCGCGCAGATCACGACGGAGGCTTCGGTCATGGGCTTCCCGGACGGCTTTTGAGGTCCGGCGGGTCTCGCGGCTCTGCGCCGCCCGGGCCGTTGCGGCTTTGAGGATGTTCCAAATCACGCTTCAGTCATTGCGGATATCGAACTGGTCGTATTCGTCGGCGGGATAGCGTCCGCTGTCCTGCCGCGACGCCACCTGCCACACGATCCAGCCAGCGCACCTGGGATCGCGGGCGAGCGCATCGAGCCATATGGCGTAAGCATCGGCGGAGTCCCGATTAGAGCGGCATAGCCGAATTCCTCCAGAAGGACCGGCTTATTGGCTCGGGCCGCCAGTTGGCAAAATTCGGTAATCTGGTCGTCAAATTGCTGGACTGTGAGGTTGTAGTAGAGCGGGTAGCCGTGCCAGGTCCCGAAATCGAGAGTTGGGATCGTCAAATCGGACAGCTTCTCGGAAACGTTGGCGTGCCCTGAGCTGACAAGGTGATTGGAATCGAGGGACTTCACGTAGGCCGACATTTCGGCAGTCCAAGCCAGCCGCAAAGCCTCTGGGCGCGCATTACCTTCGTTCGTCAGCTCCCAGGCCATGATCGTTGGATCGTCCCGGTAGGCAAGTCCGGTTAGCAGGTTGACGCGCTGTACGACGTGGCGGACCCAGGTCCTGTAATCCCGTTTCGTCCGGGGGTCATCAAAGAAAAACGTGGACTGGTCTTGGCTCCCATACCAAGCCCGCATCTGCTGGGCGCCACCCGTGTAGGCCCAGAAATCCAGGAAGGCGATGATGAGCCTGAGGCGTCGCTTGCCGGCTTCGGCGACTAGGAAATCAATCTTCTGCATCCCGTTCGCGCCGTCATTGATCGCCATTCCGTTCTCGCCAGGGTCCCAAGAGAGAGGTACATTCCTCTCACCGCGAGATCGCTAGCATCGGCCTCAAGCCGCCAGTTCAGATCGTAGCAGTGCTTCCGTCGAGCGATCCGATCACTGGCTGGAGGAAGATACGAACCACGTTGGCCCCCATGGCCATCGCGTCATCGAGAACGCGGATGACTTCGTCCTGCGACCCGAAAGTAACATGGTGGTTGTTCACGCCGGTCACAAAAAATGGCCTGCCGTCGACCGTAAACGCGGTGCCGGAAGTCCTGATGAAGGATGCTGACGGCAAGTTGTCCGCGGCGCTCACGGCTGCCGGAATAAACAGCAACGCGAACACCAGCACACGCAGTCCGGCGTTGCGCAGCCCGTTTTTCGCCCGTTGCCAGCCAATTACATGGACCAGTTTGAGAGTTCAAGTCACACAAGACGCCATCCATTGGCTCGGGTTTATGGAGAGCGGTGTCGGAATTTCGAGGGCAGCACTTTTGGCCAGGGCCGAACGCTTGGCGTTGCACGCCGCCATTGGAGGTCGCTCAAGTTTGGACTGTCGAGACTCCCTCCACTTGAACGTCAAGTAGTACCTCCAGAGAGCCACCGCCAAGCCTATTGAGCGCTTCGCCGAGCGAGCTGTGCCATGACAGTATGCAGGGAAGGAAGGCTGCGCTAACAGCGAGCAATGCGATATGGGAACGTCTATTCAAGTCATCTCAGCGAACGGGTGCAGGATCGACCTCGGTCGTCTCAGTTTTCTCCGTTCGCTAATCTTGGCGAGAATCCGTTGCGAAAGTAACATTCCGATCTTTCAGCGGATGATGAAGCGTCCATACTGGGGTCTGTATTTCATCGGGCCGGCGTCTGCGAACGTCTGTGGCCGTGTCGCCCGGTTCATCTTCGGGGCGAAACTTCCGACCCGCTACTTGGCGCGCCATCTGGCGAGAACGCTTGGCCGCAAAATGGCGACTGGATCCAAGGTCCCTCCCGTCGCATCTGGAGTATCGCCATGAGCGCTCTTGATCCCCTGACACCAGCCGTAAATATCCGGTCAAGCGCCGATGGATTGTTGCCAGCCGCCTCAGCGGCACAGCCGCAGTCCTTAGGAACTCGCGCCTCCCGAGTCCACTTTCTCGTGCCCGACAGCAGTACCTATCAAGGGCAATCCGGCGAAGCGAGTTTATTCGCCCAATACCGCATCGCCGTCCTCGTACCCTGCTACAACGAGGCAGCGACGGTTGCCTCTGTCGTCGCCCAGTTCCAAGCGGCACTACCAGGGGCAAGTGTCTATGTCTACGACAACAACTCGACTGACCGCACTGCTGAATTAGCCAGATCCGCGGGCGCCGAAGTCCGTCGTGAGTCGCGCCAGGGCAAGGGCATCGTCGTGAGGCGTATGTTTTCGGACATTGATGCCGATATTTATGTCCTGGTTGATGGCGATGCGACCTATGACGCGCTGAGCGCCCGCGACATGATCGCGCGCCTCGTCCAAGATCGTCTGGACATGGTGGTGGCGGCGCGGGTCGAAGTGGAGCCAACTGCCTATCGGGCTGGTCATCGCCTTGGCAACCTCCTACTGACGAGCTTGGTTGCGTCGGTATTTGGCCGCACCTTTACCGATATGTTGTCGGGATATCGGGTGTTTACACGGCGCTTCGTCAAGTCGATTCCGCTGCTCGCGCGAGGGTTTGAGATCGAAACCGAACTGACCGTCCACGCCCTTGAACTCGGTCTGCCGGTGGCCGAGATTGCAACACCATACTACGCACGGCCTAAGGGTTCTGCCTCGAAACTCAATACATGGCGCGACGGCCTGCGAATTCTATGGACTATCGCGGGGCTGCAGAGGTCGGAACGCCCATTGCTGTTCTTTACTAGCGTTGGCGGTCTATTGCTGGTGCCTGCCATCCTGCTTGCCATGTCGATCTTCACTGCCTACGAGAAAGAGGGGGTATTTCCGGGACTGCCGGCCGCAACTCTGACGATCGCTTTGACTTTTCTAGCTGTTCTGTCGGTTACTTGTGGGCTCGTGCTTGCTACCGTCACGCGTGGGCGCCGCGAGGCCAAACTACTTGCCTATCTCCAGCAAACGGCGCCGGGTGTGAGAGAAGAGTTGAGAGTGCGCTCTCTCAATGTAACTGGGCAGGGCGGTGAGCGTGACCTCGCGTTGGTCCCAGAAATCAGGGGGCGAGTTCGCAGGAGGCGTGAGGTGCGCGCTCCGGCAGTTCCCGCAACGACCGGATCCTAGGCAAGAGCGAATATGATCGCTTCTAGGAGGGGAGTCAGGGGAATACCTACGCGTAGGCGGGTTCCGTATTTGGCGGTGTTGGTTGCCATCGCCATGGCTGCTGGAGTGGCCGGTCCTATTTCATCGATCGCCAAGCATACCAAACTGACCAAGTCGGCCGGGCCATCTCCGGCTCAGACGATATCAACATACTATCCAACGGAACGCACGGACGTCATTAAGAACCCGGGCATCGGATATGAGACCTTCTATCAATCGGCAGCGCGAGACACCCAGCTTCCGTCCTCGACTATGTATTTCCGGATCAACTGGAGCGCTATTGAAGCACGACCAGGCACGTTCGATTTCGCTACGCTCGACAGCGCCCTTTCGCAAGCGCAAGCATCGGGACAAAGGCTTGCGTTTCGCATTATGGCGTATGAGGAAGGTAACCCCGGGCCGGTGGGGCTGAGAGATGCCGGCTTCCCTGGCTTTGCATTTGCGTTCGAGGGGTCCCAGGTATGGTTTCCCAATCTGGATGAAAGCGTGGTTAGACAGGATATAGGAAAGCTTATTGCCGCTCTTGGACAACGCTATGGCCACAACCTAGCGATCGACTCGATTGACATCGGAATTATTGGCGATTGGGGTGAGCAACACTTTTGGAATACCGAACCTTCCCCTCCTTATCCAAGGACAGATACTTTGAAATGGCTGTTCGACGAGTTCAGAACGCATATCAAGGGCCCACTGGTAGTCAATGACGGAGTTTGGTGGAACGATAAAGAGGCATTTCATTACGCGATTAGCAAAGGCCTCGGCTGGAGGGCCGATTGCTGGGGAGGGCAGCGTGAGATGCAACTTCAATACCCGTTTATCGTAGCGGATGTACCAAATGCTTGGAAGTCCGGGCCTGTTGTTATGGAACCGTGCGGAGTTATGTCGGACTGGGTTTCGCGGAACTCTCAATGGCAACGAAGCCTCCAGTGGGCGGTCGATAACCACGTCTCGAAGATCAGCAACAAGAGTGCTCCGATCCCCGCCGAGATGCTTCCAGCCGTACGGGACATGCTAACAAAGCTCGGTTATCGCGTTGTTCTGAGGCGAGCGGCATTCCCAACGTCAATAGATTCAGGGAGCAACTTTGCTGTGCAACTAAATTGGGCAAATAAGGGAAATGCTCCGATGTACTTTGATCGCCACGTGCTGGTAAGAATCGGAACTCTGGTCAAGGACTCCCGGGTTTCATTGCGGGGATTCCTCCCGGGCGACCGTGCAGACACCGTCACAATCGGAACGGCGGGGCTCGCTGCTGGAACCTATCCAGTGCAAATAGGCTTGGCGCCGCCGGGCAGCGAGACACCGGACATCACGCTCGCCATACGGGGGGAGGGGCCATGGTACACGCTTGGAAAATTGGTCGTTCGGCACTGACTCGGCGGACCGGATGCTGAAGAGACGTGCGTGGCCCATTACAACAGGCAAGCCCGATGCCGGTCGTGAGCTCAAGGGCAACATCACCCGCAAGGAACCCCGCAGCGGGCAAGCCTTCACTTCTACCTGCCGCTGAAATCGCCGCAAGGTGCCAGGCTTGTCGTGACATTGCACGACCTGAGGCCTCGTCTGCGCGCAGAAGAGTATGATTGCGATATGGCGCACCCTGTTTCGGCCCCAGGCTTGCTAAATGCTTGCGCCGTGCAAGTGGCCAATACGGGCTACTCAAGGGTGGGGTCACGACGGTCGCTAACTGGTTGTCCCGCGGGTTGGAGCGGCAGGCCGATAAGGGTGCTAGGCCGACGAAAGTTTCGAACCGCGCCTGGCCGACGCCCAGCCGCGCAATTGGCCCCGATCTCGGCGAACGAGGGGAGAGCTCGAGCTCGGACAGGTCCGGCGATCAAAAAGCCATCTCATGGGCTTTTTTGCTGCGGCCCTGGAGCGTGCGCGCCATGTCTTGGAAGTGCAGTCGGTTCTACTCGTCAATTCGAGCGCGCTGTCGGCCAGCACGATTCTCACGGCGGCAATGGGCTTTTTGTACTGGTGGCTTGCGCCGCATGTCTCGCCTCATTCCGTCGGCTCCACTTCGGCGGCTATCTGGCGCTTCGGGGGCAATCAGCCCATAAGAGGTCGTGACCTCTTGCAACCCCCGGACATGACCGAACAGGTCGATCACCTCAAGGCCGGACTGGCGGTTGTAAGTGTGGCACCCGAACGGTCCGGACCGAATGCGACCAACTGGGGTCTGGGCAAAATCGCACTCGCTGAGCGCATCGATCTGGCAGAACGTCACTGCACCGCCATAGCCGAACGCGCAGTCCTGGACCGGGCGTAACGTGCGTCCGCCGTATCGGAGGACGGCGCCTGCTGGGCGGCTGAGCGTGGCATCGATCAGGACGGGGTTTGCGGCATGGGGCGTCCAAAGCTCGGTCAGGCTCTCGGAGCGGTAGAGGCTGAGGACATCCCAGGACGTGGACCTCCACAGTCTGGGGCTGACGAAAAACCAGAAGCCGCCTTCGTGGCGCAGCAGCGTGGTGTCGTAGGCCTCGATGCCGTCGATGAGGCAGGCCTCCCGCGTCCACCGATACGGGAATTCCACGGCCCTGTAGAGGCTGACATTCCTGGCAGCCCCCGATTCGGGGATCATCCAAATCTGCCCGTTATGCTGGAATACGAACGGGTACGAGAGATGATGCGGCTCCTCCATGACGATCTGCGGTGCGCCGGCGGTCCCGTTCCGGCCCACTGGCACGACCGCAATGCACCCCCGGTTCTTCGAGTAAAGGTACTTTTCGACAAAGATGAAATCCTGCCCTCGGTGCCGGAACGGGAACGGGTCGGCAAGGTAGCTGTCGGTACCTGCGGTGAGCACCCGAAAGACTGCTTCGCCCTTGTCGAGCAGGCTCGCTGATTCATCGAAGCGCCAGCCAATGCCCCACGCCCTGCCGCCTCTGGCCAGGTTATCCAAGAACCTGACTGCCTTCGATGCCACCGCGCCGGTCGCCCATGTAAGGGCCGGCAGCGCGCCAAGCGAAGGCACGACGGTCCGTGGACCGTGAACACTGGACGCTGAGCCAGCGTCTTCGCGCAAGACTTTGAGGATCACCATCACAGCGCAGGATAGCGCGCTGTCGAGACTCGCCGCGAACACTTCACGGTCTGTACTGGCCGGACGCGCCATCCACGGCTGCGACGGGCGCGCTGTATCGTGCACGTCGACCTGAAGGTCCTGATCATTCGTCAAGGCCGCCATCACTCCGATCTCGCCGGGTACGCCGTTGAAGAGCGGCGTCAGCACGCGCCGTCCCGCCGGGAGTGGGTCCTCTCCGCTCAAATCGATCACGACGTCGACTTGGTCGGCCGGACACGGCGGCAGGGATCGCAGCGCGGCCTCGACGGGGTCGGTGGCAACGTTCCCGCGAAAGCCATAGACTAGTCGTTCGAGGTCGAGCAGCAGACGGCAGATCAACGGCAGCGGACGGCAACCCGCCGCGAAAGCGCAGAAGACCTGGTTGCCGGGCACTTCAGCGAGTGCTTCTGCCAACCACAGATGCCAGCGCAGCAGCCGCGATGGATCGAGACTCAAGCAAATGCGCATCATTGTTCTCACGGCGGATTCAAGAAGACGACAGCTTTGACGAGAACCACCTCGAGCGAGCCGCCTTGCCAGGTGTCTGCCGCGAGCCGGCGAGCCAAGGAGGCAGATAAAAAGCCACAGCGCTCGCCACAACGCGCTGCAAATTGCAAGGGTAATGCACCAGGGCCGGCAGCGGATCGTCCCGGCGCCAGAAGCCATCCACCACGACAGAGTGAGGCGGGATCGGCTTCGCGCCAAAGCGGATCCGCTCGATCCATGAGCCCTGCCAGACCACGCGGCCGTCAACCGGGCCGGCCGGCAATGGTGGCAGGTTGAGTTCGTGCCGATAAGCTATCAGCGGGATATTGATACCGACGAGTGTCGCCGACTCCTCCTGCCAGTCGGTGCGCCCGACCGTCGGCTCTATAATCAGAAAGCGTCCGCTCCTCGTATCTCGCTTGTACTCGACGCCGCCAAATCCGAAGTAGTTAACCTGATCGAGGAGGTTTTTCGTGGTGCGTTCCAACTCCTCGTTTGCTGCGGCTGTACAGAACGCCGTGCTCCCGGTGCCCGGCGGCGTGCTGGCTAGTTTTTGCCCGGTGAACATGCCGAGCGTCTCGCCGTTGCGTCCCCGGTAGAACAGGCAGAAATAGATGTTATCGTCCGGTCCCTCGACCGTCTCCTGCACCAAGACCTCGCCGGTCTGAGCCAGCAGCCTCTCGGCGGCCGAGAATGCGCCAGCGTAGCTCTCCGCGGTGATCAGGCGGGGAGCATGCCCCTCGTGAAAGTGGCGCTTGTCGGCGGGTTTCAGGATCATTGGCAGGCGGAGCGACGTGATCTCGCGAACGCCCGCGAGGTCCCGCACGACCACGCCGTTCGGCACTGGCCAGCCATGCTCCCCGGCGCTCTCGTGGAACCTGGCTTTGTCGTGCAGCATAATAACCATATCGTGAGTTGGGAGGCGGAAATGGTAAAGCCCCTCCAACTCTTTGCGGTATTCAGAGATCGTAAGAAGTGCCAGCTCATCCGTGATGACCAGGAAGGGCCGCTCGCCGATCCGCTTCCGAAGATCGCGGAGGAAGTCCACGAAGCTAGGGCCATGCAGGGAGTCTGCCAGGACCGGGTGGGCGTAGCGCGACCACAGCGCCGGGTTCGATCGCTTGCGGTCGACCACCCAAACGGGCATCCCGCCCAAGGCAAGGCTGCGGCACACGCCAAGCCCGTTCAGCTCCCCACCTATTACCACAGCGGGGACTCGCCATTGCGAAGAGCCGAACTCTTGGTTGGGAGCGATGTCTGGCAGCATGGGTTCCATACTCGAGCGACCGTAATCGGCCAAGCCCCACTATGCCCGATTGACGCCGGGCTGTGCGAGGCCGCCAGAGGGGGTAATCCTTAGGGCCCATTGCACTCGGCGCCCGGCGAGAGCGACATGCAGCGATGAGTGATTGACCTCTCGCGTGCGTGGAGGCTCACGAAGGCGAAAGTCGCGATGCTCCCGGGAAACGTCAAAATGCTATTACTACCCCGGAAAAACCGGGGAATTTGCCATACAGTTCTAGATTAGATACGCCAATTCCAACTAGAAGATGGCCATTTAACTTCAGGCAACTTATCAATTATGAGTACCACTTCATCGCAGTATTTACGCGGTTGACCGAATACGCGCACAGGTGCTCAATCTGATCTTCCTGATATTCCAGCTGGCACGGGGGAGCCGAAGAAGCCTTTACCCGCCCATGCGGATCCAAAGAAGAGATCGAAATCATGAACGTCAGTTCGGCTAACACCTCGCTGATCATTTGCGCGCATACCCTGGAGCGGTGGCAGGATCTCTTGGAGTCGGTGGCATCTGTGCGTCGACTGGAACCCCCGCCCGATGAGATAGTCGTCGTCGTCGATCACAATGCGGAGCTGAAAGCGCGCGCCGAAGCTCAGTTCGTTGACCTCCTCGTCATCGAAAACAGAAACCGCAGGGGGCTTTCGGGGGCGCGCAACTCGGGGATTGCGGCGTCACGCGGTTCGTTGATCGCGTTTCTCGACGACGATGCCATCGCGGAACCGCAATGGCTTGAGTATATGAGGAGCCATTGCGATCGGCCTGGAGTGCTTGGTGCAATGGGCCGCATCGAGCCGCTTTGGCTGGGGCCTCGGCCGCGCTGGTTCCCGGACGAATTCCTTTGGGTCGTGGGCTGCACGTATCAGGGCCATGTGGATAAGGTTGGTCCCGTGCGAAGCCTGCTCGGCTGCGGCATGTGCCTACGGCGGGAGGTCTTTGAAAAAGTGGGGGACTTCAATGCTGCATTGGGCAGAACCCAAAAGAGTCTGCCTATGAGCGGCGAGGAGACTGAACTCTGCATCCGCGCCCGAAAGGCAATCCCATCTGGCGAGTTCATCTTCGAGCCCCGCGCGGTTGTCCGGCACAGAATCCCAACAAAGCGGCTGACCCGGAGGTATTTTTGGCTGCGCTGCTATGCCGAGGGCCTTTCGAAAGCCTATATATCCGCTCTCCTGAACTCACGGCAGGCCCTGTCCGCTGAACGGACCTACGTTTTGCGCGTGCTTTCACGCGGCGTCGTTCGCGGTTTCGGTGACGCCATTTTGCGAGCCGATGCAGAAGGGTTGGGACGCGCCGTCGCGATCACGGCAGGCCTCGCCTGTTCAATCGGCGGCTTCATCATTGGCAAGCTGGAAATTGTCGCGAACCTGATCAACCTGCCACGGCGCCAAAAATCTGGGTTAGGCCTAGAACTAGAATAAGAGCTCTGACGCGCTTTCGCTGACGCCTCGCGACAGTTGGCGCATTCTTTCCTGGCCGGCATCCCTTGTCCTCTTTATTGGTGAGGTCGGGAACCCCGTGGTGCTGACCCGCGAAAAATGCCGCTGAAATCGGAACAGAATGGCCGGATCATCTCGGAATGGCGGCCGAGAGCGGCGGCGATGAGACGGCTCGGGCGGGTACCGCTCAGCAACGTCGCGATTTCGGTAATTTTCAGTGCTGAACCACGGAACCGGACCGGCCGACTGTAACGGTCGAACGATCTTGCTTCCTCCGGGAGTCGAAGGTATCAAATCGCTCGACCGCTAGGCTAAGGTGAGCGCCAAGCACAGGTCGGTGCAGTGCACCACAAAGGGCCGACAATGATTCTCAGCACGCATGCGATGGTCGGGGCGGCGCTCGGCAGCTTCCTGCCCGCGAATCCGGCTGCAGCTCTAGCCTTGGGGTTTGGGAGCCATTTCGTCCTCGATGCGATCCCCCATTGGGATTATCCGATACGTTCCTCGTCGTTGAGCCTCAGGATCGACGCACCTGCTCAGCTTGATAGAGCGCTGCTGCTGGATGTTATGATCCTCGGTGCTGATGCGCTTCTCGGCATGCTCGCGGCCGTCCTCTTTTTCGGATCGCCAGAAAACCAGTGGGCGATCCTGCTCGGCGCCTCCGGGGCCATGCTTCCCGACCCGTTGCAGGTCGTGCACGCCCGCTTCCCGCACGGGCCACTACGGATGCTACAACGCTTTCATGGCTGGATCCACGCTGATAAGCGGATCAGCAAGCCATTCCCTTTGGGTGTTGCCTCACAGCTGATCTTAGTCGCCGTGGTGGTGTGGCTCACCGAAACAGCCCATGATGGCGTCTTCAACACCGCCGTCGCCACCTTCTTCACCACAGTGCAAGGCCGGGGTTGATCCGGAGGCGATAGCCTCTTGGCAAAGCGCTGCGGCATGGTCGATCGCGGTAACGGCGCTATTCTGCTGCCCCGTTCAGTTCACTTGAGAGTGGCGCTCCGCCCACTCAAACCGTGCCGGGCGTTCGAATGGTTTGGGCCTGATCGCTGCGATTTCGGAGATCTCTGCCCCGACGGAAGGCGTCGGTCATGGGCGAGTTCCTCGCGGCTTGGGGAATATCCGGGATAAAGGTCTGGAACCCCAAGGAAATATAGCGCGCCCCAGTTCTTCAGCAACGCGGGAACTGCCTACGAGGTAGGGGCAGAACGTCTTGCAGTTCTGCATGGGGCTAAACGGGATGACACGCTCAGGCAACGGTTCCCGGGCGTGAGGCCGAGCCACGCCTGAAGCCGTGCGGCCGCCACCAGCATATTGCTGTGACTGAATGGAATGAGCTTTGGTTGCGCGGTCGTGCCCGACCTCTGGAGGACAAAGACGGGCGAGTCCAGATTAGGCTCAGCGCCGATCGCAGCGGAGTCGGAGACCTGCACGGCGATATTGAGTCCAAGTTGACCGTTTCCCGACCGGAGCGGCTTCAATGATGGCAAGCCTTCTCAGCGGCTTAGCGAATTTGAGAGGGCACTGCCTTGCGCTGCGAGAGGAGCATTCAGGCGAAGGATGTCGAGACGCTGATCGATCTCCGCCGAGGATAGCCGTGGATCAAGAGCAACCGCGATGCTGCAGCAGGTAACTGCCATGATGGTGAACCGCCTCCGGACCGTTCGGCATCAGCACCCCGATACGGGCGTTGCAATCGAACCCAGCCAAACGCAGCCGCCGGCGGATGTCGTCCAAGTGCGCTGAAGATCGTGGCACATCAGAGGCGCAAACGTAGCGGGGACGATCGCAGGCTGGTGAGCGAACCGGCTGGCACTCCGCCCAATGACTTGACCCAGCGTGAATTGAGCTTCAGCCTCTGTGCCGTCGCGGACGGACGGGGCTCCCTCGGAGCAGACCACGCGACCCGGTGCCTCATTGATCAGGCGGTGCGCTGACTGTGCGAAGGCGGTTCTGCTACCCGCATTAGGTTAATGCCACAGCCGGACGGTCCTGTGCTTTTAAGCAACGATTCGGCGGCGCTGCCAAAGCAGGCGAGCGGTTCCCCTGCCGTACGTTGGACCAGAACCAACCCGAAGAGATACCCACAAAGAGCTAATCATCTATTGTAGTTCTAATCATCTATCGCCGTTCCATTGCACGGCCGTATCGGTAATGCTTGCGTAATTCAGGTTGCGAGGAACCCATGGCTTCAATGTCTAAATATACTCACCTGATGTTCATTCGGCGTGCCCCGGAGTCAGCTTATGGTTAGATCAAGCACATCCGTGGACGTGGCGGTCATTGGAGCTGGCCCCTACGGCCTGTCGCTGGCCGCGCATTTGCGGGCGCGCGGCGTGGAGCACCGGATTTTCGGGGAGCTCATGGGGTCATGGAGGCACAACATGCCCCACGGTATGCTGCTCAAATCCTATCCCTGGGCGTCGAGTCTGTCCGATCCGGGATCTGAATTCGCACTGAAAAGCTTCTGCGCCGAATGCGCCCTACCTTATCATGACACTCTGATGCCGCTTCCGCTCGGCCGGTTTGTCGAATACGGTGAAGCCTTTCAGAGGCGTTACGTGCCCGAAATGGAGCGCAAGACCCTGATGGCGCTGGAGCCCAGCGCCGGGTGCTTCCGCGCTACTTTCGATGACGGCGAGATCGTCCGTGCGCGCCGCGTGGTCGTGGCGATCGGCCTGCATCCGTTCAAGCGCCTGCCGCACGAGGCCGCGCATCTGCCCGCCGAGTTGTGCTCGCATAGTGGCGAGTACGGCGCGCTGGAGCCGTTGGACGGCAAGGACGTCATCGTGGTCGGATGCGGATCGTCCGCGACTGATCTGGCCGCGCTGCTCCATGAACGGGGGATATCGGTTTCTCTCGTTGCGCGCCAACCGCAACTGCATTTCGCTGACCATCCTCGCCCTCGCACCCTTTTCGAGCGCGCGACCGCCCCGATGAGCGGCATCGGCCACGGCTGGACCTTGGCGGCCTGCGCCAAATATCCGCAACTGATCCGGCTTCTGTCGAAGGATTTGCGAGTCCAACTCGCCAACATCAGGGCGCTGGGCCCCCTTGGCGGCGCTTTCGTGAAGAACCGCGTTGTCGGGAAAGTATCCGTGTGGCTCGGGCGCGCCCTTCAGGGCATCGAGACACGCGACGGCAAGGTGCTGGTCGATTTGATGGACGCCAGTGGCGCGCGGCATTCGATGCGGGCCGACCACGTCATCTTCGCAACCGGGTACAAGATCGATGTGGGCCGGCTCGCTTTCCTGAACCCAACGCTGCTGCGCCAGATCCGATTGGTCGAAGGCGCGCCGCAGCTGTCGGCCCATTACGAGACCTCGGTGCCGGGCCTGCATTTCATCGGTCCCGCCGCCGCGAACAGCTTCGGTCCGGTGTGTCGGTTCGTGTACGGGACCTATCACCCGGCCCGGCATCTCGCCCGATACCTGTCGTTGGGCCTGGAGCGCTTACAACCCGAGCCCCGGGCCCGACCGCTCGACCGCGCGGTGCTGCCGTGAATGCCCCGGTCTCCGGCATTGTCGCGCGCCTCGGCGTCGCGTCGGCGCCTGGACCAATCGACTTTGCGCTGCGGCGGTCGCTGACTCTGCCGCGAGTTAGCTTTGTCGTCCCGACGCTCAACGGGGCCGAGAACCTGCCTTGGCTTCTGCCGCGCATCGGCGGTGTGACCCATCTGCGCGCTATCCCGGACGGCTTGCGCCTTCTCAAGACCATCCTGCGCGAGAGGCTGGGCGAACGGCACAGGCAGAATGCGAAAGCTTATGGTGTTGGATAGGCCGATGCGAATCCTGATGGTTGCCGCTCGCTGCCACCCCTTCATGGGGGGCATTGAGACTCATATCCAGGAAGTCGGCCCCCGATTGGTGGCGCGTGGCCACGCGGTCGACGTGCTCACCACCGATCCCTCAGGCGAGTTGCCGGTTGAGGAGGAAGTCCGTGGCATGCGCGTGCAGCGCGTGCCGGCCTGGCCGAAGGAGTTGGATTTCTATATAGCGCCCGGCATCTTTACCGCGATCCGTCGCGGGGTCTGGGATGTGATCCACTTCCAAGGTTATAACACCTTCGTGGTGCCGATCGGGCTGCTGGCTGCGCTCCGTGGCGACCTGCCATTCGTCCTCACGTTCCACAGCGGCGGGCATTCTTCCCGGCTGCGCAACGCCGTGCGCGGCACCCAGCACGCGCTACTGCGGCCCTTGGTGGCGCGGGCCGCGAGGCTGATTGGCGTCTCCGAATTCGAGGCTGACTTCTTCAGCGCAAGGATGGGCGTGCCTCGCGAGCGGTTTGTCGTCATCCCGAACGGCGCCGCAATGCCGGCCGCGAGCCCCGGCGTCAAGGTCGATCCACGCCTGATCGTCTCGGGCGGCAGGCTGGAGCGCTACAAGGGCCATCACCACGCAATTGGGGCCTTGCCCGAACTGATCCGCCGGGTGCCGGATGCGCGGCTCCAGATCGTCGGCAAAGGTCCGTACGAGGGAGAACTGCGGCGCCTCGTCGCGAGGCTCGGCCTCGAGCAGCGGGTCACTATTGCGGGCATTCCCGGATCCGAGCGGCAGAAAATGGCAGACCTCTTGGCAAGCGCCGCGCTATTTGTGCTGTTCAGTGAGTACGAAGCCCATCCGGTTGCCGTGATGGAGGCCCTGTCGCTGCGCCGTCCGGTCCTCGTCAGCGACACGTCCGGTCTCCGGGAGCTGGCCGCCAACGGCCTATGCCGGGCGATTGCGCGCAATGCCGGGCCGGAAGAGCTGGCCGCTGCCATGGCCGAGGAACTGGAGGCCCATCGGGAGATCCCAGATTTAGCGCTACCGGACTGGGATGCCTGCGCGCAAGCGCTGAGCGACGTTTACCGTGATGTCCTGGGCAGCCGATCCACGATCAATTTATCGCCCGACGCCGTGATGTCGTGGCCTCCTGCCACGGAGGCATGAGGCTGATGATGCCGGCTCATTTCATTGCGCGAACTAAGATCAACCCGCTCCAGACCGCAATACGATTCGCCTGGGCCGTTATTGGTCCCGACCTGAGCGGTGGCAGCGCCGATGCCCCGCCGCAACAGGCGAACTCCGGATGGATTGCGGTTCTGTGTCTGACAGTCGCCATGGCTCTGCTCCTGGTGGTGGCCGGGCACGCGGCCGGGCGCCGGGACAATGAGGTGGCGCCGCTGTTCTTCTGGTCCGGTGTCATCCTCCTGGTCGTCCCGATCACCCTTCGCGTCGCTCAGCCGATGCTAGCGCGGGGTGAGCGCCTCTTCCTCCTTTTCGTGCTTGCCGAAGCCCTGTTCTACTGCAAGGTGGTCTATTCCCCGACGGGCTTCATTGCTTTCGACGAGTTCTTGCACGGGATCGCAGCCGATGACCTGATCACGGCCCGCCGGCTATTCCTGTCCAACCCCCTTCTCCCGATCGGGCCCACCTATCCCGGCCTGGAAGTCCTGGCGATGGCGATCGTCAATCTGACAGGATTGCCATTGTTTGTGGCGGGGACGCTTTTGTTAGCCATCCTCAAGGGCACATTCATTGGCGCCCTGTTTCTGTTCTTCGAAAGCATTACCGGATCGCCGCGCATCTCGGCCATCGCGTGTCTTACCTATATGGGCTGCTCGACCTTCGTCATCTTCGAGTCGATGTTCTCGTACGAGAGCCTCGGCATCGTGCTGTGCGTGCTGGCTTTCGCGGTTGAAGCAGCGTCCAAGGATCTCGTCCGGCGACCCAGGCTGAAGGCGCTCGGGCTGATTGCCTTATTGTTGGCGAGCCTCGCCGTCACGCATCATCTCTCGGCCGGCTTCGCCGCCATCTATTTCGGAGCGCTGGCGGCACTCGAGGCTCTGCGCCGGCACGGCCCCCTGAGGACTTATGCGAGGACCGTGGTGGGCCTCACCGCGCTCCTGGCAATAGCCCTGCCACTCCTATGGGTATGGGCTCGTGGCAACACTCTCACAGGCTATCTCGGCCCGGTGGTCGAAACCGGCTTCAAGACATTGATCGGAAAGATCCTGGGCGCGCCCACCCCACGGTCGGAGCACCTTGGAACGCTGACCCAGCCCGTCGGCATGCGGCTGACCACCTTGCTCGCGATCCTGCTGCTGTCACTCGGACTGGCGGCGGGATTCTTTCGGTCGCTGGCCATGGCAGCGCCGAGTGGCGAGCGGGGAGGTTGGCGTCCAATCCAGGACATCCTCAGACGGAACTGGCGCGACAGCCGGATCGTACTCCTTACCTTGCTGGCCTTCGGATTCCCGGTCTCGGTGGCCTTCCGGCTGACCAACGCCGGATGGGAAATCGGCAACCGCATGGGAACATTCGTGTTCATCGCTGTCGGACTGGTCGTAGCGGTAGGCATTGTCCACTTCTGGCAGGGCCGCACGCCGCGCGGGTGGCGCCGCATCGCACCGGCCGTTGCTCTGGCGGTCATCGTTCTAGGCGGCGTCACAACCTCTTCGCTTAATCCGATCCATGGGCGCTATAGGGTGGCGGCCGATCAGGAATCAATCGAACCCATGGGGATCGAAACCGCACGCTGGACCAAGGAATGGCTCGGTGCCGGCAACCGCTTCACCGCCGACCGTATCAATCGCCAGCTGCTCGCTTCTTACGGGCGGCAGGACGCCAGGATCAAGATCGCCGAAGGCATCTATAGCGCGCGCATATTCGAGGGCGAGGAACTCGGGCCCGACGAGCTTTATGCCCTGGCGAGGAGTGACATCGATTTCCTGTTGGTGGATCTGCGCCTGTCCACAGCCCCCCCGGTGCTCGGCTTCTATTTTGAGCCGTGGCAACCGCAGGCGGGAACGCCGATCTCGGGCGCAGAGTTGCTCAAGTTCGATGACATCCAGGGTGTCACCCGCATCTACGACAACGGCTGGATCGTCATCTACGACATGAGGGGTTTGCATGGGAATTCCTAGCAAGCGGGACCTTCTGGCCGCGTGCCTGTGGGCGGGGGCGACGGTGGCGGCCGTTGCGGTCAGCGACAGCTTGGTCCTCCGCACTGCGCTGGGCGCGCCCATGGTGTTCCTCGTCTCTGGCCACACGGTGCTGCGGGCCATTGGCGTCAGGACAACCTCCGCGTTGGAACACTTCGTCTACGCGGTCGGAGCAAGCCTCGCTACCGGCATCGGCGGGGGCTTTGCCCTGAACGCTGCAGGTTTCCTTACGCCGTTCGGCTGGGCGGTTTGGTTCTGGGCAGTGACGACCGCCGCGGCGCTGGTGGCCGCCCGCCGCCGCGACGCTCCCGATTTGCCAGCCTGGCCGGCTCCGGCGAAGGTCCGGCTCTGGCAGGGAGCTGTAATCGCGCTAGCGGTCCTTGTGGCGACCGGAGCCTATGCGCTTGCCGTCCGGGATGAAGCGGCCTACCGCGAATTCAAATACACCGAGTTCTGGATATTGCCATGGGCCGATGGCGAATCGGGCCGGCTCACCGTCGGCATCCGGAGCGCCGAGACCCAAGCTCAGCGATTCGACCTGGAAATCATTGTCGACGGGCAACCGCTCGCCGTCTTCCGATCGCTCACCATCGCGCCAGGCGACACTTGGACGCGGCAAATCCCGGTGCCCGTCTTGGCAGTTCGCCAGAGGGCCGAGGCCCGGCTCTATCGGCCGGTAGACAACCGACTCTATCGCAGCGTTTCGACACTGGTGCCGCCCATCTGAAACGAGGCTCGACCATGCGCATCCTGCTGCTGTCGCAGTTTTATCCTCCGGTGATCGGGGGAGAGGAGCGTCACGTCCGCAACCTCGGCGCCGCATTGGCGCAGCGGGGCCATCATGTGAGCGTTGGTACCCTGATGCATCCAGGAGCACCCGAAACAGAGCTGGACGGAGCGGTCCGCGTGCACCGCCTGCGTGGCACGCTCCAGCGTCTATCAGGCCTCCACACCGATCCCGAGCGCCGCCATGCACCGCCCTTCCCGGATCCTGAACTGGTCCTGGCCCTGAGGCGGCTGGTCGCCCAAGAGCAGCCGGACATCGTCCATGCCCATAACTGGATTTACGCGTCCTTCCTGCCCCTCAAGGTTCTGAGCGGGGCACGTCTGGTGGTAACGCTCCACGACTACGGCCTGGTCTGCGCCAAAAAGAACCTCATGCACTTGGGTGCCAATCTCTGCAGTGGCCCGACGCCGGCGAAGTGCCTGCCCTGCGCGACAAGGCATTACGGGGCCGTGAAGGCGACCGTGACCACGTTGGGCAACTGGGCGTCGAGCTTCGCCGCTCGGCGCGTGGTGGACCGCTTCATCGCCGTGAGCCACGCGGTGGCGCATCATGCGGGACTCACCCAAGGCCACGCTCCCTACGAGGTCATCCCAAACTTCGTGCCCGACGATGTCGGGGTCCTTGGCCCGGAGGATCCCTGTCTGCGGGAGCTACCCGGAGATGGGTTCATCCTGTTCGTCGGCGACATGATGCGCCTTAAGGGTATCGACGTTCTCCTGCACGCCTATGCCGGTCTGGAGCGGGCGCCGCAGTTGGTCCTGATCGGACGTCAGGTCGCCGATACACCAGCCGAGTTTCCGCCGAATGTCCGCGCCTTCAAAACGTGGCCGCATTCCGCCATCATGCATGCGTGGCGGCGCTCACTGTTCGGCGTGCTGCCATCGGTCGGGCCCGAGGCCTGCCCGACCGTCATCATGGAAGCGATGGCGTCCGGCAAGGCAGTCGTCGCAACCGACGTCGGCGGCATGCCGGATCTCGTCGATCATGGCGAAACAGGGCTTCTGGTGCCGCCTGGTGACGCTTGTGCCCTCGCCCGCGCGATCCAGACACTTCTGAAGGACCGCGTCTTGCTGGCCCGCCTTGAGACGACAAGCCTCGCCAGGGTTGGGCGCCTCAAGGCCGGAGCGGTCGTTACGCGGATCGAGCAGGTCTACCGGGATGTCGTGCGCCCAGGCGCCCGCAGGTCCGCGGTGCCGGCGCATCAACATTCAGGAGAGCCATCATGCCGGTAGACCTCGCCGGGACGGCGATCGTCATCGTGCGGCGGGCGCTTCAGGGCAGCGCCACGCTCGTCACGAATTCCGGAGCTCTGGCGATCGGAACGGTGGCAACGGCCGGTCTTGGGTTTGTCTTTTGGTGGCTCGCCGCCCGGCTGTTTCCGCCGGAGGTGATCGGCAACGCCGCCGCCCTCCTGTCCGTGATGGGGTTCGTCGGTCTGCTGGGGGAGGCCGGGCTCGGGACCCTGCTGATAGGCGAACTCGTCCGGCATCCCGGCAGGGAGCGCGGTCTCGTGGCCGCAGCAGCGTGCGTCGGGGTAGCGCTGGCGGTCGGCTTGGCCTTGCTGTTTGTCTTGGGCGAGGCGTCCCGCAACAGCTCGACAAGGCCGATCCACGGGTGGTTCGAGGGCGCTGCGTTCGTCCTCGGCTGCGCCCTGACCGTACTCAGCTTCGTGGGCGATCAGGCGTTCCTAGGCAGCCTGCGCAGCACCAGCAGGATGATCCGGCAAGTGCTGTTCTCAACGTTCAAGCTGATGCTGATCGGCGGCGCGGCCGCCGCCGGCTACGCCTCCAATGCCACGATTCTTATGACCTGGGTGGCCGGCCTGCTGGCGTCCTGGATCGGCGTCGATCTCTTGACGCGTGGCGGTGCGCGTCGCCTCGTTGCCCCCCCCGATTTCCAGCTGCTTCATGCGCTACGACGCAAGGTCTTCGACCACTACGCACTCGATGTGACTGTGCAGGCCCCGAGCGTCATCATGCCCTACCTTGTGCTGGTTCTGCTGTCTCCCTCCATCAATGCCGTCTTCGTGCCGTTGTGGATGCTGGTCTCCGTGGCCTCGTTGATGCCCGCAACCATGACCACGGTCCTGTTCCCAGTGATCAGAGCAAGCCCGAAACAATTCAGGCACAACATCATTGTCTCGCTCACGACGTCATTGCTCTTCTCGCTGGTCTGCGCCGCCTTCGTCTTCACCTATTCGCAGGAGATCCTTGCGCTCTTCAATCCGGCCTATCCGAAGATCGCCAGTTCGAGCCTGCGCTTCCTAGGCTTTAGCTTGCTAGGATCAACGCTCAAATTTCATGCCTGCGCCTTGGCGCGGCTGGGTGACAGGATGCGCAAGGCATCTCGCTGGTTCGCGCTTGGCGGGCTGCTGGAGCTGTGCTTCGTGGTCATGGGGGCGAGGCTTGGACTTCAAGGCCTGGTCGTGGGCTGGACGCTCGCCGTCAGCATCGAGGGCCTGTGTGCGGCACTCAGCTTGGCCTTGGCGATGAAACTGGATTCTGCCGCCGGCCCTGCGCACGAACGACCGACCGCGTCGCCGCTTCAGACTTGAGGAGACATCGATCGTGGCGCAGGGTTATCGACCGCAATTGGATGGCCTGCGGGCCATCGCGATCGGGCTCGTCGGAATCGAGCACTTCGGCGGGCCGTGGGTCAGAACGCACTTCCCCATCGGGGCGGGAGCGCTGGGGGTCCATCTGTTCTTCGTCCTGAGTGGCTTCCTGATCACGCGCAACTTGCTGTTCAGACTGGAGCAAGCCCCTGCGGGCGTAGTCATCCGCAGGTTCTACATCGGTCGCGCGGCTCGGCTGATGCCGGCCTACTATCTCACCCTGCTGGTCCTGTTCGTGCTGGGCGTGCCCGAGGTTCACGACTTCATTCTCTGGCATCTCACCTACACGAGCAATTACCTCGCGGCGACTGGGGGCCCACTTCTGGTGTTCTGGTCCCTCGCCGTGGAGGAGCAATTCTATCTGTTGCTGCCCATGCTGGTTCTGCTGTCCGGGCGCGATGGCGTGCGGGTGGCGGTATTCCTGATCGGCATCGGCTTGCTGTTGCGCACGCTGGTTCTGGCCACCCCGATCGACCGGTTTGCCTTCGAGCTCTCGATCTTCGGCAAATTTGAGATCCTTGGGTTTGGTGTGCTCATCGGCGCGCTATCCTATACCGCGTCGAGGGGAGGGCGTCGTCTCCGAGCCGGTCCGGGCTGGTGTTGGGCCGGCTTGGCATGCCTCGCGTTCCAGTGCGTCGCGTGGTACGTCGCGGGCAATGGCATCCTGCGGCATCTCACTTTCAACCTGACAGTCGGGATCTTCTTCGCATGGCTGGTGGTGCAGGCCGATGCGGAGCTGCCAGGCTTACTCGCGTGGTTCAGCGGCTTTAGGTTCGTGCGCTTCATCGGCAAGATCTCTTATGGCATCTACCTGACGCACGTGTTTTTCTTGAACATTTTTCAATCGAGCGCGGTCGTCGAGCGGTTCGGAACCATTCCCCTTTGGGCTCAAGGGCTGATCGGTATCGTGCTGAGTCTGTGCGTTCCGACCATCTCGTGGTTCCTGATGGAGTCTCCGCTGCTCAAGCTGAAGGAGCGGGTGCTGAACGGACGCGATCCCGTTGCCGTCCAGGTAACGCCGCACGACATAACCTTACAAGCCCCAGCCACGCCGGCTAGACGGAGCGTCTTGGTTTTGCCGGACGCAAATCATTGATTTCGCGACGTTATGGACGGGCTTGTCCCGTCCATGACCTGCCAATTGTGTTTCGCGGGTGACCGCGGCGGCCCGTCCATGCGGGTGGCCGGAAACAAGTCCGGCCAATGACTGTGGAAGGGGCAAGCCAAAACGAACCACCGAGAGACCACTTAATCTCATCACTCTAGGCTAAGGCTAGTTTCAGCGCCGCACGCGCTAGACGGGGATCTATCGGATTTGGTTGCCGCTAAACTAGGTCTCCGGTTAAACTCGGGAGCAATACCCGGCAGCTTGCTGTCAAAATTGTTGGCAGCAAATCCGCTCGCGATTAAAGCCCTTCGTCGCGAGATTTCGTTCAGTTCGGCCATGCCTCGTCCTGCCAATCGCGCGCTGCGTGGATCACCCGCAAAATTGAAATGCTTTGTCGGGCGCCCTTGGCGGTCACGGCATAAGCGATGATGTAGGGCAGGCGACTCACAGGTTTTTCATAGGTGCCGGATACACGGCCGGGTCGCCCGGTTGCCATTTCCCCAAGCGCGCCCCTGCGTCCAGAATCCGGTCTGCTACCAGGCGCGCAGCGCGCGGATTATCCTGCGATATAGCCGATCTGTTCCTTGATGTCGTCCAGCTCACCGCGAGACCACTGAACGGCTCGCGTCACACCTTGCGGCCCGTGCCGGCATCAATCGCGGCATAAATTTCTGCTATAGCCTTATCATGAGACACGATGCGCCCAGCTTCGACATCAGCAAGGCCGGGCTTGATACCTTCAATGATTTCAAGCTCGCGATCGACATACGCTGCGACGGCTTCACCTGCGAGGAACGACTTGCTACGCCGGGTGTCGGTTGCGATCCGGTCGAGCTTTCCTTTACATCGGGACTGACGCGAATTGTCATAGTGGTGCTAGCGGCCATAGCGGTGTCCTGTGTTGATCTGTGTACACCTTAGCACAGAGCGCCGCTGGTCCATTCACACGCCTCTTTTCATGTCGAGGGCTGGCTGGTTGAGGATGGCGAGGCAATTCCAGAGCCGCATCCCTGGATAAAGTGATGTCGGACAAGGACAATCTGAGCGGTGTCGCCATCCTGGTTGCCTTGAAAACCGAGGCTGCGAAGGTCATAAGTGTCAACGTCATATGACCGCTGCGCACACCTTCTTCTCAAGCATATGCATTGCGGCAAGCCGTCATCTTTTGGCTCTGATTACTGAGGCCTGACCTAGACTAGTGTTCCGGCCGCCTGAAGACGAATTGCCATGCCCAGGGCATGATGCCCAGCCGGCTGTGAAACTGAGCGGCCCAGCGCAGGGCCGTGGGGATAGCCTCGGCCCGATAGTTGAAGTCCCGGGTCAGCCCAGTCGAGAAGCCTGCAGCGGCGGTGGCTTTTTTCACATGCCGCATCGTGACGATGAAGAAATGGGCCTTTTCGAAGTCCCATCCCGTCGGTGTCAGCCTCCAGTAAAGCGGCTGAAGCTTGCGGGGCACGAAACCGAAGAACGGCAGACGGCTGTGGGATTCAATCGGGAAATACGGGTTCGGGATCTGCCCAACCAGGATCCCGCCCGGAGCCAACACCCGGTAGATCTCCGTCATGCTCGCGTTGTGCAGGGCCGGCTTGAGATGCTCGAACACGTTCGCCAGGGCGACGCAGTCAAAGCTTTCATTGCCGAAAGGCAGGGCGTGGGCAACGCCGGGGAGCATCTCCAGGCCGGCTTCAGATCGCGTCGGACCGTCGAGATCCGGTTCGATACCCTGCCAGCTCAGCGCGGTCGCGGCGGCGTAGCGGTCGGTCAGTTCCCCGTTCTGGCATCCAATGTCCAGCGCCTTGCCGGTGCAGAAGTGAACATGCTCGTCGATGAGGTGACTCAAGCTGTCGGCGAGGTGGTGGTTTCGCGCTTCCCACTCTTCTTCCGATTGGAGCATGCCCTGGCCGTGGAGGGCGTCCCCCTCCTGCTTCGTCCCGATGAGTTTATCCATCAACCAATCTCCTTGCCGGGCATCAATTTGGACGACCGATCCTCTGCTCCGCCACCACGCAGGCAGTCTTGACATCGTTGAGAGTGCATGCGGCCGGCAAGCTCTCGCCGGTCGGCGACGAGGTCGGGACCGGTGAACCGGTCGGCTCTCTTGGCTCGCTCTCGTCCACGATGATGTTGACGAGGTCGCCGGGCTGCAACGGGGTCATCCCGGCGGACTCGATGCTGACCGGCCCAGCTGCCGATTGCCGAACGATTCGATAGGTTAGCCTGTTCGCGTCCTTCGCAAACTGCGCTCGAGTCACCGGCAACGTGTACAGGACGCCTTCGCTGGCGTTTAACTCGCGCACATTGGCCGCGATCTGGCTCTCCGTGGTCTCGATCTCGACCTCCAGATCGTTGGTGAGGTCGACCCGGGTCTGCAAGGCCTCAGACTCCAGCGAAGCGAGGCGCTGCTTGGACGTCGCGTACTGGTTGAGGGCGTCCCTGCGACGCTGTTCTGCGTCAGACAACTCGCTCTGGGCCTGATTCATCACCGTTATGCTGAGAACTTTGCGGTCCACGAGCGTGCGCATGCTGTTGACGCGCTCCTGGCGCAGCTTGATGAGTTCGTCGAGCGACTCCATGCGCCCATACGCGACAACATCCTGCTTGGCCCCCTCGAGCGCACTCAGGGTCGCACGCTCGCGATATTTGCGGGCCATGGCCACGGCCTTGCGCCGGTCGCTCTGCTCGTTGACGAGGTTAGCGGCTTCTGTCGCGCCGGCCAGCTCCAGCAACTGGGGCGGGATCTCGGGCGCCGTACCGTCGCGCTCGGCCTTCAGCACCGCCGCGCGCGCGAGCAACTTCAACATGGCATCGATCGCCCCGCTCCGCTTTTGGGTTTCACGCACGGCTTCGATCTTCTGCCACGGCTCGCTCTCGCCTCGGTCGAGCCCGCCGGCCAGCGCGATCGCGTGCAGGATCGTCAGGCCGGGCGCGTACTTGAACGAGCCTGGATTCTTGACCGGCCCCAGTACGTAAATGGGCGAGCGCTCCAGCGACAGGATGTTGACCAGCCCCTTGCGGCCCAGCAGTTGATTGAAGGTTTCCATCAGGTCGGCTTGTACCTGTTGCGTCGACCGGCTGGCGACCGGGATTGAGCCGAGTAAGGGCATGGAAATCGTGCCGTCCTCTTGGACAGTATATTCGCCGCTCAGTTCCGGACGCTGCAGGAGGCCGCGCAGGGCCGAGCCGGAGGACGCTCCCCCCCACTTGTCTTCCTCGACGTCGACGCGCTCGTAGAACGCGATCTTGAGGCGGTCGCCGACGCCGAACAGGCCTCCGGTTGGCACGTCTGGGGCAGTGCTGAGAGTTTTGCTGCGCTCGGCCATGGTGGGCACGGCAGGGGCGACGCTCCGTTCGACGAACGTCGCGGCCGACGCATCCGGTCCCGACACGGTCGCGCGGGAGGCGGCCGTGGCGTGGACCGGTTGCTCTTGCCAGCTATCGATAGCAGCAGACACCTCCTGCACCACGGCTCCGGAGACATCCTCGACCTTCTGCACCACGGCTCCGGAGACATCCTCGACTTTCTGCACCACGGCTCCGGAGGCGTCCTTGACCTTCTGCACCACGGCTCCGGAGACATCCTCGACCTTCTGCGCCACGGCTCCGGAAACATCCTCGATCTTCTGCGCCACGGCTCCGCAGGTATCCTCGACCTTCTGCATCACGGTTCCGGAGGCATCCTCGACCTTCTGCATCACGGGTCCGGAGACATCCTTGACCTTCTGTACCGCGGCTCTGGAAACAACCTCGATGGGCTCCCAACTTCTGACGGCTTCCGCTCCCACCACGGCGACCCCGGAGACGCCCAAGACAAGCAGGACGGCCTTCATTCCCCTGCGGCGGGCCGCCTGTGACGAGGGAGGGACGGGCTGGGACTTGTATTTTGCATCCATGGCCATGGCGCGTGGCTTTCACTTTCAATGGTGGCCAGCCCGTCCCGAACTGGCGAGCATCGGTCGACGAGGAAGGCTCTGCCTTATCGTGATCCTTCACCGCCAGCGGCACAACTATCCCTTTGTAGGCACTCCTTCCGGATAGACACCCCTCCGGCGAACTCGTCCAATGACCAGATTGCTGCGCTGAAGGAGAGCCTCTTTGATGGCAAACGGGACAAAGGCGATCGAACGCAACGAAGAGCCGGAGATAGCGGTCCGATGCAGTGTCTCGAACCCCCTGCGGCCCCAACATACATTCGCAGAATGGCCCGGCCGTCTCCAACTTCGTCATCCAGGCCTGGAGAACGAGCCGATCACGATCTCCGGCTCCTAGTCGCAAACCCGATCATTCTGCTACGTCGCTGACCTGATCGACGGCTTGACCCGCCTGATGAATGAAGAGGCGACCTCAACGAAGCCGCAATCTTGGCAACCCTATCGAGGCAGCAATAGCAGAACTGGCCCGCTTCATCATTTCTCTGGCCGGATCTCACCAGGCTCGAATTTCGGCCTCAGCCACGGGACATCCCCGGCAGCGCTGCCCCGATATCGGCCACCCCAGGCTGCTCCAGGCAACTGCTCTGTTGCTCGCCGCAGGTGCGACGCAAGGAGCGGCTCGGCAGACCATCGCCCATTTCGATGCCGGAACGCCTCCATGCTGTTGTGCGCTGCGCCGCATCGCCTTGGCCCACACCCAGTCGCCAGCTGTGGCACGTTGCTCCTCGAGTTGCTGAAGCTCGGGCGCAGGTCAGGATCAGCGCGCGCCGCGTCAAGATCGCCTTCGCCTTGGCTTGCGGCGTCATCCCAAAATGGCTGCTGGTCGCGGCGCCCACCTGGGCCCGCGATTCTCCCGCTGATACGCGCCTCCGCCCCGCACCGGACCGGCCGCACCACCCACGCCCCACGGGAGACCAAGCCCGGCAACTCTCGCGGCCCCGCCCATCCGTCGCCACGATGGTGCTGGCCTGCCGCCCGGAGCGGCTGAAAGCCACGGCTCGCAGCTCTCGCCAAGGCCTCAGGCTTGAGAATCCGGGGTAGCCCTCGGCGAAGCTACCCTACGCCTAATGAGGGTGTTCTTGTCTAGGGTTTTCCTGGCGTAAGGTAACACGGTCAAAAAAGAAACTATGCGAGGGGCGCCTTGCGAGACGTGCGTACCTCAATCGCGTCAGGGGAGGCTACGATGACAGCGAAATCCTTGGTGACCACAAAGTCTTTTACAACAGTGCTTGTCAGCCAAAACGAGTTACTCAGAGAGGGCCTTGTTCTAATTCTCGATGCAGCAAAGTTTCGCATTCTTTTCTCTGCGGCTTGTGTTCACGACCTTCTGCAGAAGCCGCTACCCAAGCACCGGTCCATCTTACTCATCATGGATGTCGACGGTACTGACGCGGATGCTGGATTCGCACAAATTTCAGAATTTAAAGGGATTTATCCGACCAGCCATGTCGTTGCGCTAGCCGATCACTGTCGACCGAACGATATAGTTTCAGCCCTTCGTGCGGGGGCGGACGCGTATTTGACAAAAGTTGCCGCTCACGACACTTTCATCAAAGCTCTCGAATTGGTTATGCTAGGTCAGACGGTGCTACCTGCAGAAACTTCGACGTTTATTCAAGACATAAGACATGGTCTGAAACATGATGCGGTACAGGAGTTTACAAATGTGGCTATTACAATGGAGAACACTGATCGAGAACCATCAATGTTGTCAACTCGGGAAGATTGTATTATACGTTGCTTGATAGGAGGGGAATCTAACAAAACAATCGCGCGCAAGATTAACATCGCCGAAGCTACGGTGAAGGTGCACGTGAAGGCCATCCTTCGAAAGATTCGGGTCGGCAACCGCACCCAGGCTGCAGTTTGGGCGATGAACCATGGTATGCTCACGTCCGCTCCTGGCACTGGCCCATCAGGGGCCGAAAAAACGGCAACTTAGGCTTCTTCCCATCCGCAAGAGCTACTTGAAGCACAAAAGGACTACCACCTTGTCTAGAACACGCCTCCGCGTCTTGACAATATCACCTTCGGGCTGCTGACCTGTATGCTGCATTATGCTGCCGCACGAAGGAGACCCCGGTCGACCGATGCGACGAGCTCCCAGTACATTAAATCCCGATGCTGAAAACCGCAATTTTGAGATGGTCTCAGGTCCCAGCAACCACACCTTTCTACGACGCACTTTCCAAAGCTACGCCCTGATACGAGGTTCCGCGGTCAAGAACGGTAGGTTCAAATCACCCCGGCGATGGTAGCGTAAGGAGGGTGCAGTAGAGACGGGATCGCAATGGGGCGCTGCGGTGGACCCGCCAACGGGACCGCGACCTGGTCTCTTGTGATTGCCTTCGCGGATTTCGAAGACAGCTACTTCCCCGCCCACAGCCGATCGATAAAGCAGCGGCTGACCGATGCAAGATCACGGGTTCATCCCGACTTGTGTTAACCCAGGCCAGGTTCGACGCCCATCGGGGCCAGCGGGGGTCAACCAACTGACCTGGACGGCTTCCGTGATCATCTGGTGCTCGAATACGAGATCGCTAAATTGGGACTGCGCCTACGTGCCGCTCACGGCCGACGTGCTGGAACGCAAGATGAGCCCCGCGACACGCACTTCGGAACGCTGCGCTCCAAGGACTGGTTCGACCGGCAGACACTCGCTGGGCTTGCGAGGTTGCGCGGGATGGATGCCGGGCACCCGAGCATTTCGCCGGGGCTTTCACGCTCCGGAAGGCCAAAATTCTTTAGCAGTTTGCACATATTCTCTCATCGCGACGAAGCCGGGCGCTCCGGAGTACCCCGCCAAGATCCCCTACAGCATACTATCAGAAAGCTCGGGGCAACGAACCCCACGGGGGCGGGGGCCGCTGTATCTCGGGCGGCTTTCGGATGCCATTCACTGCAACGGAGATCCCCCGATTTTCAATAAGACGGCGCGCCCGGATTCACCCCAGGCTGGCCGTCTTATTGCTTGGAATACGCTTCGGCAAGAGTTCCTTCCGCGAAGAGATCGTTGACTTTGTAGGCGACTTCCGTGCGGTTGGTCGCCTTCAGCTTCTTCATGATATTTCGGATGTGCACCTTCACGGTGCTTTCGCGCAGGTTCAGTTCGTAGGCGATGATCTTGTTCGCCTTTCCGCGCCGGAGCGCTTGGGCGACCTCGGCCTGCCTGAGCGTGAACATGCCTTTCAAAGGCTGCGTGTCGGGGCTGTCCGAACCTATCAGGTGGCGCATGCAAAGGACACTGCTCGCAGGGACGAAGATGCCTCCCGCTGCCGCAAGGTTGATTGCCTCGACACAGACATCGCTTCCAACCGAGGTCGGAATGTAGCCGCGTGCGCCGCATTCGAGAGCGGTCAGGATGTGTGCAAGATCTTCGGTGTCGGCCAGGATAACCACAGGGACTGATTTGAATTCGGACGAAATATGCTTAATCTCGTCTGCGATGCCATGATCGGTGACCTTCCGGCCGCCAAGGTTGAAGAGTATGGCTGCAAGGGGAGGTGCCGAGCCCTTCTTCACGCGCCATTCACCGATCGAACCCATGGCGGCGATCTCCATGCCGAGTTCGTGGTCCGCGAGAGCCGATGCGAGACACTCGCGGTCTAGGGCCCGTCCGTCCAGGATGAGGAGGCATCCTCTGCCTGCTTGGCCGTGGACACTTTCCGTTCCGCTGGACAGCACTCCTGACCGTTTGGCCGTGTGTTTACGCCGTCCTGCTGTGGAACCCATGTCACTCCCCAATCTTTTCGCACAAGCCGCGTTGCGGCTGCCATAACACCCCTCATTCTTCGCAATCTGAAAGCTTGAATACGCTGCCCTGTGTTTGAATGCGCTTGTGATTGAACACCCAGCCCTTGTGAAAGCGTGAGCTCACCAGCAGTTTCAGCAGCTCTTCGCCCCTAGCCGAGAACAGCTTGTGCAGCCTATCGTCTATTTATAAGCGTTCTCTAACATAAGTTAATTTTTAGAAAATTTCGCCTCGACGGTCGCCTGAGGACATGTGTTGAGACCGCGTCACCCCGCCTTGAAGCTCCGCGCGAGTTCGATCGTGACGCGCGGGTCCGGTCAGATTCAATCCCTTTGGCCATGTGCTAACCGTTGAAATGATTCCCGACCGCTTACGGAATGCCAAGAGGTGGGATAGCTCTGCGAGGTTGACTGACCGGGTAGGCGATGATGCCATTCTCAGGATGGGACCGCTCAGCCAAACCCCAAGCCCAGCAGCTATTCGAGGGAGGATCGGTAGTTCCTCGCGATTGCGGACGAGAATTCCTGAAGGTGGATATTGGCATGACCAGGGCGCAGTTCGTGGCATCCGTGGCCAAGCGCTTTAGCTCCGAGAACACCCGGCTGTAACTGCCGCCGTTTATGGGCAGCTTACGCGTATTTCGGCAGCACCTTCTCCTCATGCGATAGGCCATGGTGCCGTCCGTCATGATAATCGGGCCTTTGTGGCTGCCCTCGTCAAGATAGAGTGCGGCCAGGTAAGCCAACTACCAGCCCGGACATCGTCTGGAACTGCCCCAGCGACGGCGCACTGTCGTCTTCCAGCAGAAATTTTGCTGATGGTCTATGCGCTGGCGCCCAGCACCGCGCCGCAGGGGGGCGACGCGAAAACCCTGCTGGAGACGGTTGAACCCGAGCTAGAGGGAATAACCTTTACCTGAGGTACTCGCTGTCGAATCCGGCTGTTTTGACCAGCTTCTTGCGGTTGATCACCTCTACATAGCCTGCCTTGAAAGCGACGAGATCGGCCTTGCGGAGTTCCCCCAACGTCCGATTGAGGTGAACGGTGGTCATTCCGAGAATGTCGGCCAATTCGTGCTGGGTAAGCGGACACTCATATCGTCCATGGGCCGACAGGCCAACGATCGAGAGCCTCTCCTCCAACTCGAGCAGGAAATGGGCGGTGCGGCTCATCGCGTTCCGCCGTCCGGCATTCATGAGATGTTCGGTAAGGATGGCGTTCAGGCGGGCCAGGGAGCAGGCGATGGTCTTGCCGAGCCGGCCTTCCGACAAGATGGCCTCTACCAGTTTCTTGCTGGAAATTTCATAAACAGCTAGTTCGGTTATGGAGGCCAGGGACGCTAAACGAGGTCCGTCCACGGAACGGAAACCTACAATGTCCCCCCGCAGAGGAGTGTCGATGATCTGCCGTTCTCCGTCCAGTAGTCCGCGGTAAAGGAGGGCCCAACCCGATTTTACGATGAATACCCCATCGTTATTGTCATCCTGGCGGCATATCACGGAATGGGGTTTGTAAATTCTTGCGGTAACACCGAGGAAATCGTTGTTACCCCAATCGTCCTTCGAGAATGTCCCCCCTACGGGATGCGAGTGTATGAACTGCAACAGTGTTTGCATGTTGCTTCAATTTCCGCACAACCTACAATAATTACTCCCGTACGAGTTCGACAGAAGGACCACCCACGGTAGAGGCAGGATGGCCTACTGTCCTCGTCTGTTTGAATGAAGTAGATTGACGGTTGGAAAAGCGCGGTCGCGCCAGTTATCGCACCTCACTAGACGGTTTCGAGCCGGCTGAACCGAACCGGGATGAGTTTCCGGGTCTCGAGCTGCCCTGCCGCATCCTTGTCGATGACAGTCAGAAACTGTGCTTCTTTAGATCCCAAAGGCAGAACCAGCCGTCCCCCCGGCTTGAGTTGCTTCAGAAAAGCCGGCGGTGTCTGCTCAGCCGCCGCCGTGACAAGGATCTTGTCGAATGGGGCGTGCTCGGGCCAGCCGCGAGACCCGTCTCCGACACGAATGCCGACATTGGATAAGCCTAGCTCCTGCAGGAGAGCCTCCGCACGGCTTACGAATTCCTCGACGATTTCTACGCTCCAAACCTGCCCGGCGAGTTGCGCGAGGATTGCGGTTTGATAGCCCAGGCCAGTGCCGATCTCGAGCACCGCCTCGTTCGATTGGGGAGCAAGGAGATCGGTCATGAGAGCGACGATGAATGGCTGCGAGACGGTTTTATCGAAGCCGATCGGCAGCGGCATGTCCTGGTAGGCATAAGGTGCAACCGAGGCTGGCACGAAGCGATGCCGCGGCACTCGCCGCATCGCTGCCATCACCCGCTCATCGAGCGCCGCCTTGCCGAGTTCTTCGCTTGCAAGGTCGGTATGGATTGCAATCATCTCGACCATGTGCCTGCGTAGGACCGCGAGGTGCTCTTCGTTCATTGGCTTCATGACGGTGGGGCCTTCCTCAACCAGCTTGCTGCCGGTGAGCATTATATCCTGTTCGTCACGGTAGCGCCCGCCATCGTTTCCATTACGGTGCCCAGGGCAAACATGGGTGAGCGTCTTGGCAGGCTATCGCTGGCGGCGACCCTGGAGATTCTGGGCGCTATATCGCCATAGCGGTGTGTCACACATGCGGCTATCGCGCATCAGCTTCGCCAGCACCGGCCGGCAGGGCGATGCGCCGGAGCCGTGCTCCTGGTGGGCGAGGCGGCAGCCAGCCGCCTTGACCTCGTCGACCTGGGCGTCGGTCGCCCGATCCTCGGTCGAGACGCGGGGATCGCCAATGGGCGGCCGATCGGGAGAACTGGACGTTGTGCGTGCATTGGCCGGTTTCGGGGCCGTTTTTGGATTTTTGTACACACAAGGAATGTGCCAGAACATGAACGTGTGAATGCGTCTGGAGAGGCCTCAACGAGGTCTCATCAGCCAACCGAGGCTTGTAATCCGTCACTAATGCCATATCTTACGCACAAGAAATGTGCCTCTGGATATGGCAAGGGGGACAGGGATGACCCAAGCATTGAAAGTTCCAGTTCAGAACGAACCGTTAGTGCTGTCCTATATGGATCGGGCTGGGAAGATCGCTGTCGCCCAGGTTGCGGATGGATTCGGTATGTCCAAAGGTCAGCTTGCCGAAACGGCGGGTCTTGCGCGGGAAACCCTCTATAGGATTGAGCGTAGCCGTGCTGCAAAGACGCAAGGTCGCCTTCGTGAAATGCTTGAGATCATCAGCAGGGTGATCGACTGGGCTGGAGGCAAGGAGCAGGCGATGGCCTGGTACCGAGCCCAGCCGATACCGGCATTCGGCGGGCGGACGGCGGAAGCTCTGGTCAAGGAAGGCAAGGCCAGCGCGGTTCGCGACTACCTGGATCATGTCGCCGTTGGTGGCTTTGCTTGAGGTTTGCCGGAATTTGCCACCGCGCCCATGATCCGCGCTGGTCCTTCCAGCCTATCTCAGGCGACGGAGCGGCTATTCGGGGCGCCAGGTTCAACCCGAAAGGTGTGCCTACGCTTTATCTGGCGCTCGACATCGTGACGGCCGTGAAGGAGGCCAATCAGGGTTTTGCACATCGCATTGATCCCTGCGTGCTTTGCTCATACGAGATCGATTGCGATGACATTGTCGACCTGAGGACGGCGCAAGGCCAGGCCGACGCCGGGATCCGGTTCGAAGATATGGCTTGTGCCTGGATGGATTTTCTCGCCCATGGCAAACGGCCGCCCTCATGGAGCATCCATGACCGCCTCGTTGCTGAAGGCAAGTTCGGCATTCTCGCGCCCAGCTTCGCGCCAGGTGCCGGCACATGTGATCAGAACCTCGTGGTATGGAGCTGGGGCGAGGTGCTCCCGCACCAGGTCAAGGTGATCGATCCGGGAGGCCGGCTGCCTCGGAAGCAATTGTCCTGGAGCTAACGCCGCAAGGGTCGGATCGAATTGCGACTGAGGGGATTATCCGCGCCGCCCGCGCGAGCGTGCGTTCCGCGTCATTGTAATAGTTTGAGGCCTGCTGCACGGAGCGATGCTGCGACTGCTGCAAGGCTTCGGGCAGCGGAATGCCGCGGCGTGCGGTTTCGGCGAGATAGCCGGAGCGCGAGCCGTGGGCGGAGAAGGCTTGCGGATGGGGCCCGGCCTCGGCGGTGCGCCGCTTCAGGATCAGATTGACGGCCTGTGGCGTCAGGGCGGGCGCGCGCTTCGAGATTGCCCAAGTGGTCGATGCCGCGAAACACGGCGCCGTCGCTGATCCCGGCGCGCGCCAGCCAGTCCTTCAAGACCAGCACAGGCCGGCCGACGAGCAGCACGAAAGCGTCGCTGTCGGCTTGCGTCGTCTCTGTGCGGCCGAGCCGCATCGACAGGCATGGCAATTTATCGCCGTCGGGAGCGTTGGGATCCGCCGGAACCGGGTCTTCGTCGACCAGCTTTCGACGCGAAGAGCAGAAATTTCGCTGCGACGCTGGCCGCCGGAGGCCAAGGCGGTGATGAGAATCGGGCGATCCCTGACGTCGACGAGCCGGTCGCCGGCGCATGTTTTCAGGAGGGCGGCCAGAATATCGGCGGTCATAGCGTTCCTGCTCTTGCAGCCGCGGACGGGCGCTGGCGCGCACCGCCAGTTTGATCGCGCTCTGCAGCCCCGGCGCATTGAATTCCCGACAGGTTTCGCCATTTGGTCAAGATTGACCAGCTCGACAGCCGCCGGCGCACGGTGAACGACGCGTGCGGTTTTTGTCACCCGTAACAGGCCCTGGGCTACCAGCGATGCCGCTACGTCAGCCGGCATGCCCTGCGCCAGGTCGGCCTCGCGTTTCGAAAAATCCCAAACGTGGTGAGCGACGAATTTGAGGAGCAGGGATTCCGGCGCCGGCCAAGGCAGAGGCTGTCTGGTGGTGGCCAGCGACCAGGCGTCGAGATAGCCGAGGTCGGAGGCGAGCGCGCGGAGGGAGTTTTTGCCGATGCGTTCCTGGGCCAGATGGCGCAGCATCGCGACATCGTGGTCGGTCAGGATTTCGGCCAAAGGATCGCGGCGGTCGAAGGGCAGCACCGAATCCAATGCGAGTTGAGCGCCTTGGTGCGTCGAACACCATTGCCCGGTGGCCGAGCGACGCGGTCAGTCGCCATTCGCGAGCGGTACGAGAATTCGGACTGCCTAGCCGCGCGGCAACTGCGAGCTTGCGATCGAGGGTGGCCAGCGGCAACGCGGTTTCAATTGCCAGCGTACTGCCCCTGGAAACCCTGATCGGGCCCGTCGCACGCGCGACCGAGGTTTTGGTCCGTCTCGACGAGCGGTTGGCCCATTCGCCAGTCCGCGACGGCTTGTCGAGCGCCAGCATTTTGCCGACGCGGCCTCTGCCCTTTGGCTGGAGGGCGAGCTCGTGCACCTCGAGGATCTCGTGTTGCACGACGCCCATATGGACATCCGCACGCCAACCCACGAACTCACCCGCGCACATGCGGTGCTGCGAACCCGCCGGCGGTTTTGGCGCTGGCCGGCCGCGGCGGCGCCATGCCGGCGGCGGCGGGCCAAAAAAGCCGAGACGGGGAGGGGGCTGGAGCCAGCTCTTTTGAAGCCGATGGTCGCGATGATGCTGAGGACGATCGTCTGGCCGAAGAATTTGCCGAGATCGATGCCGTCCTGGCGCGCTCATCAAAGATCCTGAACGGAGCCAACGTGCCTGGTCGAAAAGAGGAAACGTCACGACGTGAACGGCCGGAGCCGCAAAACAGCCTGATCTACGATCTCGACTGGAATGAAGAGGAACGCCTGGCCGAATGGCAGGCCGTGCTCGCCGACACGCGGGAGTGGCCATTGGTGACGCGCCGCGATCCTGCTCGAGGCCTGGTCGGACATCGAGGTGCTGCAGCATGCCACCTGGCTCGGGCCATTGCTTGTGGCTGCACTGCTGCGCCAGGAGGGTCTCGCGGCCCACCATCTCGCCAGCCTGCATCTCGGCGCCAAGAACATTCCGCGCGAGCGGCGGCGGGCGCGCAACTGCTCGGACCGGTTGCTGGCTTTTGTCGACGCCATCCACGACGCAGCACTGGTCGGCCTGAAGGAACATGATCGGCTGGTGCCGGTCGAAGAGCAACCGATCGCTTCAGACAATACTTTTCCCGTCGAGGACACGGGCATGCCCGATGCCGAACTCGAGGCGGCTCTCGCCGGAGCGCGCGCGTGGCCGCAAGCGTGTCGCCGAAATTGTCGCCGGCGAGGACATGTTGAGCGCGGATGCCTTTGCCAAGCTGCTCGGCACGTCGCGGGTGACGGTCAACGCCAGGCGGCAAAGCGGACGGGTGCTCGGGATCAATGGCGCCAAGCGCGGTTTCCGCTTTCCTGTCTGGCAACTCGACAAGGACGGTCGTCCCTTCGGCGCATTGCCGGGGCTGCATGCCATGTTGGGCAATAGTGCCTGGGCCGTCTATCGGTTTCTGGTGTCGCGCCATGGCGCCCTCGATGGCCGGACCGGCCTTCGAGCCCTTCAACAAGGCGATGACGCCTCGGTTTTGGCCGCGGCGGAAGGCATGGCCAGGGGCGATTTCGACTGAATGCCCGGCGTTCCACCTCCACCCGATTTTGGGCGTGCAAAGCTCGAAATCGAGACCATACCGCGCGGTCGGACGTTCGGTCGGATCTACTGGAGCACCTATCCTGATCCATTGGGGTACGGGAAGTCGCCGAGCCGGTTCAGCGATCCTCGACGCCGTCTTGACGCCAACCGGTTTGGCGTTCTGTACCTCGGTGACTCCCTGAAGGTGTGCTTCCTCGAGACCGTGCTCCGCGACCGCCGCGAAGGAATCCTTGACGATCTTCCAATAGAGGAGGTGGAGCTGACCCGACGGCGCTATGCGCAGATCGCGACCACGACAGACCTACGCCTGGTCGATCTCAGAGGCGACAATGCCGCTCGGATGGGTGTGCCGACCGATGTCGTTCGCGCACAGCGCCAGAACCTGGCACGCCGGTGGTCACTGGCGTTTCACGAGCAGCCATCTCAGCCCGACGGGATCATTTATCCCTCGCGCCTCAATGAGGCGACCAATCTTGCCATTTACGATCGCGCGGTACCGAAGCTTCAGGCGAAGCGTGTTATGGCCCTTCTCGGCGCGCCAGGGCTGGCTCAGGTCCTGGAGGATTTCAGGGTGGGGTTGGTGTGAAGATGCAGCTCGTATCCGTATCGCTTGGCGAAGATGGCTGTAGCGCCAGAAGCGTCCACTAAGCCGGAGCAACGGAACGACCGATGTGGGGCCGGAAGTAGACGATCCGGTTCTGGAATGAACTAGCACAAAGCTGCATTCCGCCGACGATGTCGTCGTATAGGTGTCATAAACACCGCAGAAATACGACCTGTGTCCAAAAACCCTCATCCGACTATTTCGGCTGGCATCCAGACAGCCCGCTTCTGCACTCTGCTCCACCGACAGGGAAACCTTCGCGCGAGTTGACTGTTGTTGTAGCTACAAGACAGAGGAGAAGGTTGAATGGCATCCGTCCGATACATCGTTGCGGACGTCAATGAGGCGGTCGCGTTCTATCGAGACAATCTCGATTTCAAGATCGACATGCACAATCCGGGTAAGTTCGCCGCGCTGCTGCGCGATGACTTGACGCTGTATCTCAGTGCCCCAGGTGCGGGGAGCGGTGGTCAGGCGGGCGGCGATCCGAAGCCAGGTGGGTGGAACCGATTTATGATCGTTACGAACGAGATCGATGTCCTTATTGAGCGGTTGCGCCGGGCTGATGCAAGATTCCGCGGCGAAATCAGCGACGGCGGTGCCGGTCGCGCAATCTTGCTCGAAGATCCATCGGGCAACGTCATCGAGCTATTCGAGTTCAAGAAGGACTGAGCCTGACGTAAAGCTTGGCGGCGGACAGTTAGTTTTGGTACGTCTGCTCATGGTCATGTCGCCTCCCGGTAACGGACAGTCCGATCATGGGTCGGCCTATTTGGAAAGGGGACGTACGCGGTCGGAGCGTCATCGTTCGGCAGGTCTCGATCAGCGGCGTGCGCGCATCGGGGCCGGCCACGGGACGCCAGCTCAACCCGACCACCGCCTGAACTAAACACCTGCCAAACGATCTGAGCGTCTCGGGCGGGGCGGGGGGCCGTATAGTGGAATGGCGGCTTTCGGCGTCCGAAGAACGATAGCGGACGTTCAGCGGGTGGGTCGAAGTGGCTATTCACGGCCGCGCAAACAGTCTCCGTTACAGCGAGGTGCTGGCGGGATGTTTGGCGTAGTGAGGATTGCGCTCGCAACCTACGCAAATTGGGCGTAACGTCGGTATATCGTCGGTTGCTAATTCATGATCCGGCGACTGAGAGCGCAAGACTCCCGCATCGGACTAGGCGCGCTAGGTTCCGCAACCACTCGTCGCGCTCACCTGACCAACTGCCTCTGCCGAACCTCTTTTGCTCGGTTCCGGCCAGTATTGCCTTTTGCCAATCGGAAGAGGAGCGTTCTGATGCAGATCATCCAAACCCGCCGCCGATTCCTGGCCGGCGCTGCAATGGCAGGTGCTGCCGGTATTGCCGGGCTTCCAGAGTCACTACACGCGGAACCGCCGCTGGAAACGACCACGGTTCGTCTGCCGCGGCGCGTTGGTGGTTCCTACTGCTGGGCAGGCGCTTACATCGCCGGGGAATTGATGCGTGCAGATGGCTTCACAGACGTTCGCTACGTAGAAGGCGATATGAGCGTCGACCAATCGGAGTGGATCGCACGCGGTGAGACGGATTTCTCGGTCAACTTTCCGCCGAATCAAATCGCGTCGATCGACGCTCGCGTGCCGATCAAGGTGCTAACCGGGTTGCACTCGGGATGCCTCGAACTGATCGCCAACGAGAGCATCCGCAGCGTCACGGATCTGCGGGGCAGGAGGGTGGGCGTTGATGGTTTCAACAACTCGCGACACGTGTGGCTGTCCCTCATGTCCGCCTATGTCGGACTCGATCCAGTGAACGACATCCAGTGGGTCTTGACTGAGAACGTCAAGCCCACGGAACTCTTCATCCAAGGGAAGATCGACGCATTCTTGGGGACGCCGCCCCAACCGCAGGAGCTGCGCGCCAAGAAGATCGGCCACACGATCCTCAACAATGCCGTTGACCGCCCATGGTCACAATATTTCTGCTGCATGATCTCCGCGACGACTGACTACGTGACTAGGTACCCGGTGGCGACCAAGCGGGTGTTGCGATCCATCCTCAAGGCCGCCGACCTCTGCGTGTCGGATCCGGACAGGGTGGCACAGCAGATGGTCGATCGCGATTTCGTCCCGTCGTATGACTACGCGCTCCAAACTCTGAAGGACATCCGGTACGACCGCTGGCGGGAATTCGATCCCGAAGACTCCCTGCGGTTCTACACACTGCGCATGCAGGAGACGGGCATGATCAAGTCGAGCCCGCAACAAATTATCGCCAACGGAACGGACTGGCGCTTCCTCGACGAGTTGAAGCGTGAGCTGAAAACCTGATCCCATCTGTCTCGAGGGGAGACATAGACATGCAAATCATCCAGAGCCGCAGGCGCTTCCTGGCCGGCCTGACGGCTGCCGGCACGGCAAGCCTCGTCGGCGCTCCAACTCGAGTTCTTGCCGAGCCAGGGCCGGAGACCACACGCATTCGCTTGGCCAAGATCCCTAGCATCTGCGTGGCGCCACAGTATGTTGCAGAGGACCTGCTGCGCGCTGAGGGCTTCACCGAAGTTGCCTATGTCGCCACAGGCCCCGGTGCGGCCACGGCCTCCGCGGTGGCGAATGGCGAGATCGACTTTAGCCTCAACTTCGTGACAAATTCGATCGTCGCCTTGGACTCCGGTGCGCGGCTCACTCTGCTCGGCGGCGTCCATCCCGGTTGCTTCGAGCTGTTTGCCAAGCGCGGGATCGACAGCGTCGTCGATCTGAAAGGCCGGAACGTTGGCGTCCAGGGGCTCGGTTCGGGGCCGCATCTGTTCCTCGCCAGCATCGCGGCCTATGTCGGGCTCGATCCGGCGCGCGACATCAACTGGGTGGTGGACCCGGCGGTCAAGCCCAAGGAGCTGTTCGCGCGGGGCGACATCGATGCGTTCCTGGGCTTTCCGCCGGACCCGCAGGAATTGCGGCGCAGCAAGGTCGGGCACGTGATCGTCAACAGCACAGTGGACCGACCTTGGTCGCAATATTTTTGCTGCATGCTGTCCGGCAACAGCGATTTTGTGGCCGCGCATCCGGTTGCTACCAAGCGGGTGCTGCGCGCCATCCTCAAGGCCGCGGATCTATGCACCGCCGCGCCGGCCCTGGTTTCCGAGCGCTTGGTCGCGGGCGGATTCGCCAGCCACTACGATGATGCGTTCGCAGCGATCAGCGAGTTGCCCTACCGGAAATGGCGGGACTACGATTCAACTGACACCGTCCGCTTCTATGCGCTGCGGCTGAAGGAGATCGGTTTGATCGGCTCCACACCCGACAGGATTATCGCGGAAGGTACGGACTGGCGTTTCCTTAAGGAGCTCAAGCGCGAGATGAAGACGTGAGCCGCTGGTCGACGCGTGCGTTGCTGCTCCTCGCCCTCGTCGCTGAGCCTGCGCACACCTCTGCGCACGAAGCGTCAGCGCCCGCCGGGGACAGCGAGCGCCTCCCGATGATGGGCGCTGCACCGGATTTCACGCTGATATCGCAAGACGGCGGACCTGTGTCACTGCACGACTTTCGCGGCAAGGTGGTCGCCATCTCGTTCATCTATACGTACTGTACCGACGTCTGCCCAATGCTGACCGCCCACTTGGCCAGCGTGCAGGAGCAACTGGGCTCTACGTTCGGGTCCAAGATCGCCTTCATTTCGATCACGGTCGACCCAGAGCGGGATACGCCCGACGTGTTGAAGGAATATGCGCAGAATTTTGGCGCCGATCTGAAAGGCTGGTCCTTCCTTACCGGTGACCCGGCGATTGTTCGTGAGGTCGGACGGAAATACGGCGTCATCGCGAAGAAAACGGCGGATGGTGACGTCGACCACACATTGCTGACGTCGCTCGTGGACCCGGACGGCATCTTACGCGTACAGTATCTCGGCGTTCGGTTCGACCTAGAGGAGTTCCGGGGTGACCTTCTCAGCCTCTTGGACGAATCCAAGTAACATAACGAACCGGCTAGTCGGCTGGGTTGCCCGGCTGCCGGCGCGCGTCCAGACCAAGCTCTTGATCTCGTTCCTGTCGATCGTCGGCCTGTTGATCGTGCTGGGGGCCGTCGGGTTGCAGGTGCTGAGTGGGGTCAATGATCAAACAAACGAGCTGATCAAGCTGCAGCGCAGGATCGCGGCCTATCGCCAGGTGCAGCACGACACGACCGCCCAGCTCTACGGCATCTCCACCGCCCTGTTGCTTCAGGACGACCGGATGCTGGATGGGGCGCTGCGCCAGCTCAACCAGTTTGGCTACGACCTCGACCGCATGGAGTTCGTCGCTAAAACTGAGGCGGAGGTGCTGGGCCAGGTCCGACAGGAATACGAACGGCTTGCGGCCGGCGTGACGCATGTCGCGGAGCTCTTCCGCGCCGGTCGCACGGAGGAGGCGCGCAAGGTTCAGCTCGATGAGATCATGCCGTCGGCCGACCGCCTCGAGCGACTGACGAACCAGCTGGTCAACATGGCCGAAGCCGACATGGTCGCGGCCATCGAAGCGAGCGAGGGGGCGTACGGCACCTCTCGACTGATCGTGGTCGCTTTTGCTGTGGGCAGCATCCTGTTCGCGCTTGCGCTTGGCTACATCATCTCCTGGTCGTTGATCGAACCGGTCAAGAAAATCGAGACGCGTCTCAGTCAGATAGCGGCCGGCGACTTCGCCCAACACGTTGCCGTCGCCAATCGCGACGAACTTGGAGTACTCGCCGCTAACGTCAACCAGACCTCCGACCAGCTGGGGCGCCTATATCAGGAGATTGAGACGCGCACCCAGCAGCTCGACGAGGCCCTTCAGCAGCAGACAGCCACCGCAGACGTTCTGAAGGTCATCAGCCGCTCTACCTTCGATCTGCAGGTCGTGCTCGATACGTTGGTGGAATCGGCTGTCAGGCTCTGCCGTGCCGACAAGGGTGGTATCGTGCAGTTGTTGGATGGCGTATTCCGCTATGTGTCGATGCATGGCTACCCGCCCAGTTTCAGCGCCTATGTCGACGCCAATCCACTTCCAGCGCTTGCCGCAGGCCGGGGCTCCGCCGTGGGGCGCGTAATCGAAGAACGGCGGATGGTGCAAATCGAAGACGTGACCGCTGATCCGGACTACCGCGTTGCCCTGATCGCTGAGGCCGGCGGATTCCGCACCGTCCTCGCTGCCCCGCTGTTACGGGAAGGTGATCTCGTTGGCGTATTCGTCATGACGAGGGTTGAGCCGCAATCTTTCAATCCCAAGGAGATCGCGCTCGTCGAGACATTCGCCGACCAGGCGGTGATCGCCATCGAGAATGCGCGGCTCTTCGAGGCGGTACAGTCACGAACGCGCGAGCTTGCCGCGTCTGTTGGTGAGCTCGAGGCGCTTGGTGAGGTGAGCAAGGCGGTCAATTCGACGCTGGATCTCGACACGGTGCTGAAAACGATCGTCGCCAAAGCGGTCCAGTTGTCGGAGACGGACGCTGGCACCATCTACGTGTTCAACAGCACTCGGCAACAATTCCGTCCGCGCGCAAACTTCGGTATGAGCGATGAGCTTATAGCCGCAGTCTCACACCAGACGATCGGGCTGGCCGATATGGGGATCGGCGACGCACCCGGGCGCTGCATGCCGGTGCAGTTTCCCGACCTCAGCCAGGAGACCTCATCCTTGCTTGTAAGAAAGACGGTCGTCCAAGCCGGATATCGCAGTATCCTGATCGTTCCGCTGCTGAGGCCCAACAAGATCGTCGGTGCCCTGGTCGTCAGGCGCCATAAGCCAGGTGTCTTCCATGAGCAAGTTGTCCACCTGCTGGAGACCTTCGCTGCCCAATCGGTGCTCGCGATCCAGAATGCCAAGCTGTTCCGCGAGATCGAGGAGAAAGGCCGGGAGCTGGAGGCCGCCAGTCGCCACAAGTCCCAGTTCCTCGCGAATATGAGCCACGAGCTCAGGACACCGCTCAATTCAGTCTTGGGCTTCACAGAACTGTTGGTCGACGGCATCTACGGCGAACTCCCGGACAAGGCGAAGACGACCGTCGCGCGCGTGCAGGCAAACGGCCGTCACCTCCTCGGGCTCATCAACGACGTACTCGACCTTTCCAAGATCGAAGCCGGCCAGCTCACGCTGGCGATCGAGGACTACTCGGTCGCGCAGGTTGTTCGATTGGCCGTTACGGCTGTCGAGCCGCTGGCACGAGCGAAGGGTCTTGAGCTTTCAACGACTGTTGCCGAGAACCTTCCAATCGGCCGCGGGGACGAACGCCGTTTGACGCAGGTCCTGCTCAATCTTGCAGGCAATGCCGTCAAGTTCACCGAAACGGGTGCGGTCGAAATTCTTGCCGGCGCGGCCGACGGACATTTCGAGATCACCGTCCGGGATACGGGTCCCGGCATCGCGTCCAAGGACCAGGCTCTCATCTTCGAAGAATTCCAGCAGGTCGACAACAGCAGCACCAAGCAGAAGGGTGGCACAGGTCTCGGCCTGGCGATCACAAAGCGCATCGTCGAAATGCATGGTGGGACCATAGACGTCGAGTCCGTGCTCGGGTCAGGATCGACATTCCGGCTGAAGATACCAATCCGGGTGAATGAGGAAGTGAGGGCCGCATGAGCAAACGAATCCTGATGGTGGAAGACACCGAGGACAACCGCCAGATCATCCGCGATCTCATTGCCACCACCGAATACGAACTGATCGAGGCGGCGGACGGCGCCGCCGGCATCGCTGCAGCGGGAGCGCACAGGCCAGACCTGATCCTTATGGACATTCAGCTCCCGGTGATCGACGGGTATGAAGCGGCCCGCCGCATCAAGGCTGACCCAACGGTGCGGCACATCCCGATCATCGCCGTCACCTCCTACGCGCTGTCGGGTGATGAGGCGAAAGCCCTTGCTGCAGGTTGCGATGGCTACATTGCCAAGCCCTTCAGTCCGCGCGAGCTGCTCGCAATGGTTCGGCAGTTCCTTTCCTGAAGGAGACAACGTCTTGCATGATCCGCCCCGAATTCTCGCGGTCGACGATACTCCGGAAAACCTCGAGATCCTGCGCATGCGCCTCGAGGCGAATGGCTACGAAGTGGCGACCGCCGCCGATGGTGAAGAGGGGTTTGCAAAAGCTCGCGAACTCACGCCGGATCTGATCCTGCTCGACATCATGATGCCGAAGCTCGACGGTATCAGCGTGGTTCGCCTGCTCAAGCAGGACATCTCGCTGCAGGCGATTCCGGTCATCCTCGTCACCGCGAAGGCCGATACGCGTGATCTTGTCGAGGGGCTGGACGCCGGGGGTGACGACTACCTGACAAAGCCCTTCGAGCACAGGGCGCTGTTGGCGCGGGTGCGCTCGATGCTTCGCCAGAAGGCGCTTCACGATACCGTCGCAAGTCAGGCCCAACTCCTCCAGGAACAGGCCGCACAGCTTTCCAATTGGAACCGCTCGCTCGAGCAGACCCTGGCGGATCAGGTGATCGAGATCGAGCGAATAGGCCGACTCCGGCGTTTCCTGCCCGAGCAAGTCGCCGACCTGATCCTTGCGGCGGGAAATGGCGACGCGCTTCTGCAAAGTCACCGTCGCGAGGTGACCGTTGTCTTTTGCGATCTACGCGGCTTTACAGCCTTCGCCGAAACTGCCGAACCCGAGGAGGTGATGGCGGTGCTTGGCGAATATCACGCCTGTCTTGGTGAACAAATCGTCCGCCACGAGGGAACTCTTGAGCGGTTCGTGGGCGACGGTATCGTTGTGGTTTTCAACGATCCACTGCCCTGCGCCGACCATACCGAGAGAGCCGTCTGCATGGCTACGGCGATGCGTGATGCGATTGACGAGCATTCGGAGCAATGGCGCAAGCGCGACCACTTGCTCGGCTTCGGAATCGGCATCGCCCGAGGCCATGCAACCATCGGGCGGATCGGTTTCGATCAGCGCGCCGACTATGCAGTGATAGGCACGGTGTCGAACCATGCCGCCCGATTGTGCGAGGAAGCCGGGCCGCGCCAGATTCTCGTCAGCCAGCGGGTCGTTGGTGCCGTCGAATCCCTGGTTGAGTCCGTCGCCGTTGGCGAACTGACGCTGAAGGGTTTTCGCCGCCCGATGCCCGCCTATGAAATTGTGCGGTGGATCGGTCGGCCAAGCTAAGGATCACTGTGCCGAATGAGATAGATCGCCTCCTGCGCATCGACTGAATGGGGCAATACAAGGATGCCGGCAGCTATAGACCGATCAGCGATCGGATGGCCTTGAGTTCCATGGCCGTTGCTCCTTGTTTCCGCCTCGCTCGAGGGAAACACGTTAGCTCGTCGGCCACGTTACAGATAGCCGGTTGGCTTCTTTGCCAAAAGGCGCGACAGGAGTTTCCCGAAGTAATCTATGACAACGTCTGGACAAGATGGCCGTAACGGATGTGCAGCGTCCGTTCATGGCGCAAGCTAGACTTCTGCGAACGCGACCTTTGGACCCGATCCAGTCGTCACGTGGGATGAACTCGAACGTCTCGAATTGGTTCGAGAAGGCGCCTTTTGGCAATTACCCGATGGATCCGTTTTGTCAGCGCCCTGGAAGGTACGAGGGTTCCGTAAAAGGGCTTGGCCTTGGCTGAGAGCATTGCCCTCGCCACGAACGTTGAGAAGGCGTATGGTCGTTAATCGTTGGCTGAAAGCGTTCTTGGCCAGCGACTGAAGAACGAGAAGACTCCCGCCTTTAACAGGGCGTGCTCCAACTCGCGATTACTCGGCGCGCTCACGCATTGTCCGTCCTCTATTGGGGTCATTTGGTTGATTCCTAGGGATGATCAATTTGCCAAAGGAGCGTCCCGATGAAGCTAATGCAGAATCGTCGCATATTCCTGACCGGCCTGTCGGCGATCGGCGGTGCCGGGCTCTTCAATGTTCGCACATCCAGTGCGGCCGGGGAGCCTGCTCTGGAAACGACAACCGTCCGCTTGGGGCAGTGGGTCGGAGGCGCTTACTGTTGGGCGTCCATCTACCTTGCCGGAGAACTTCTGCGCGCCGACGGTTTCACCGATATCCAATATGTCGAAGGCGACACCCACATCGACAATTCCAAGTGGCTCTCCGCCGGCCTGATCGATTTCGACATGAACATGCCGTCGATGCACATTAGGTCCATCGATGCCGGCGTGCCGGTGAAAGTGCTGATCGGCGTGCATTCCGGCTGCTTCGAGTTGATCGGCAACGACAGCGTCCGCAGCATCAGGGATCTGCGTGGAAAGCGCGTCGGGGGAGGGTCGGTGGAGTCGCATCCTCACATCCTGACGGCTCTCATGGCCAACTATGTCGGGCTTGATCCCGTGCACGATATCGAGTGGGTGGAGGGTGAACAAGCCCCAATGCAAATGTTCATCGACGGCAAGGTCGATGCCTACATGGCAGGTCCGCCCGAACCGCAGATCCTGCACGCCCGGAAGATCGGCCATACGATCGTCAACAACGGGACCGACCGCCCGTGGTCGCAATACTTTTGCTGCATGGTTGCCGGCAATGCGGACTACGTGAGCAGATACCCGGTCGCGACGAAGCGGGTGTTGCGCGCCATTCTCAAATCCGCTGACCTGTGCGCTTCTGATCCGTCGTTGGCGGCACAGCAGCTCGTCGACCGAGGCTTTCTACCCAACTATGACGAAGCGCTTGGGACGCTGAACGGTGCTCAGCACGACAAGTGGCGCGTGTTCGACGCCGAAGACAGCGTGCGCTTCTATGCGCTGCGCATGCAGGAGACCGGCATGATTAAGTCGAGCCCGCAACAAGTCCTGGCCAACGGAACGGACTGGCGTTTCCTCGAGGAGCTCAAACGCGAGTTGAAGGCCTGAGACCCTAGCAGACGCAGTCACGCCTTGGCGCTGGTCATAGCGCGGGCGAGTGAGCACGACGCGCCGAACGACGAGCGCCTGCCGACAATCGGAATGGCTCAGGACATCACGTTGACATCGCAGGACGGGACGCGCGTGTCGCTGCGCGATTTTCGCGGCGACCAACGCGGCCGGATGGTGGCAGCAACCAGCCTGCAGATATTAGTTGTCTCTGGAGGACTGCTGTTTCGTGGGAGCAGCCGTTTCCATCAACAGCAACCACACGGCAACAAATGTCGCAAACGTTATGTCGTCTGTTCGCTCGAATGTCCGCTTTTGGGTTACGGCTTTGGGCTGCTCAACGGCCGACATTGCTGAAGGGTTTCGGGTGCCGTCAGGCGTACGAAAGTCTCTGATGCAGGAACCCGCGGGCCGCAGGCGGTGAGCTAT
>NZ_JAMYMZ010000038.1:0-57906 GCF_040318825.1 Mesorhizobium sp. M1006 | reverse complement strand
ACCCAGAACACGATCCACCATCGCGAATCTCCCTGCTCCAACCTCACAACAGAATCACTGATCGGCTTCTGTGCAAAGATCTCCCAAGGGGAGAAGGCAAGAACCTACTGCAAACTCGAACCGAAATCCTCATTGTCGCGCGCCAGCGCCATTTCGGTGATGGCGATCAGGGTCTCGGCGCGTGTCTTCAGATCGGCCGCTTCGAGCAGCGCCTGTTTCTCGGCCGGCCCGTAGGGCGCCATCATCGACAGTGCGTTGACCAGCATGGCGTTTTCGGCGCGGCTGACGCTTTCCCAGTCGGCCTCCAGATCGTTAGCCTGCAGATAGGCGCGAAACGCTTTGAGCAGCGCCGGCCGGTCGATCTCGGCGTCTGCCTGCTCCTCGTCGAGATCGGCGAGAAAGGGTGCCAACCGGCACTGCCGGAACGGTGTTTTGACCGTGAGCTCCTGGACAATACGGAACCGGCACACGCCCTGCAGCGAAATCAGGTAACGGCCGTCGCCGCTCTCGGACAGCGCAATGATGCGCCCGGCGCAGCCTACATTGCAGAGCTCCGGCTCGCCGTTGGGACGCAGCGCACCGTCAAGGCTGGGCTGGATCATGCCGATCAGCCGCGGCCCGGCGATCGCCTCGTCGACCATCTGCAGATAGCGCGGCTCGAAGATGTTGAGCGGCATGCGGCCTCCCGGCAGCAGCAATGCGCCCTCAAGCGGAAAGATCGGCATGGTCGACGGTAAGTCCGCAGCGAGCCGGTAATGCGCGTTTCCCGCCTGCACCTCAATCCTCCGATCGCTTTGTCAGGAAGCGCACAAATCCGTCTCCTCCCGGCCGGCACAAGGCGCAACACCGGAAACCTGAAATCGAACGCCGTCCGAAAACCTAATCTGGCGCAGCCGCGGCCCACCGCAAGCCCGCGCGACAAAACAGTCTGCGCCGGCTCAGGAAAACAGCAGCGACGACAGTTTGCGCCGTGCCGACAGCGTTGCTTCGTCGGTCATGCCCCATGCCTCGAAGAGCTGCAGCAACTGGGTTCTGGCGCCGTCGTGGTTCCACGAGCGGTCGGCCTTGATGATCGCCAGCAGATTGTCGGCCGCCGCCATGCGATCACCCTTGGCGTTCTGGATCATGGCAAGCTCGAACCGTGCCTGGTGATCCCCGGGGTTTTCGGCCAGCCGCCGTTCCAGTTCCGCCGGATTGCCGAGCACTGCTGCTTGCGCGGCGAGCGCCATCTTGGCCCGCAGCGCGGCGAGCTGGGGCGCATCCTTCTTTGCTTCCGGCGCCCGCGCCAGCACCGCCTCGGCACCTTCGGCATCGCCGGCCTCGAACAGCAGATCGCCCAAGCCAGCGATCGCCTCGATCGTCTCCGGCGCCTGTTCCAGGATGGCATCGTAAATGTCGGCCGCCGTCTGCACGTCCCCGGCGTCGCGCGCTTCGGCGGCCGCGGCCAGCGCCTCGGCAACTTGCGGCGCACCGCCGTTCTTGCCGCCGACCTTCTGGATGAATTGCGTGATCTGGCTCTCGGGAATGGCGCCCATGAAGCCGTCGACCGGCTGGCCGTCCTTGAAGGCAATGACCGCCGGTATCGACTGGATGCCAAGCTGGCCGGCGATCGATGGATGGTCGTCGATGTTCATCTTGACCAGCTTGACCTTGCCACCGGCGGCTTTCACCGCCTTCTCCAGCAGCGGCGTCAATTGCTTGCAAGGGCCGCACCACGGCGCCCAGAAATCGACCAGCACCGGCTGGTGACGCGATTCCTGGATCACGTCGGCGGCAAATCCAGCGGTCGTTGTGTCCTTGATGACGTCGGCCGGCGCCTCCGCAAGCGCGACCTTCTCACGCGCGGCATCGGTGCCGCCATATTGCACGGTGGTGGCATACCGGCCGCCATTGCTGCCAAATGGGCCGCCAAAGCGGTTGCTATCACTCATCTCTTCGCCTTTCGGTCGCGCCGCCGGCCAAGGGACGGGCGCAACATCCTTCTTTAGAACCCGGTTTCAGTCACCCATGTGGCGATCATGCCGAGACTTTCAAGATAACAGCATCATGTCCGGTTGCCTCGACGAACTTGACCAGGTCCGCGGCAGCGATGGAAGTCGTCGCTTCGTTGGTCAGCGGGTGGGCATTGACCACCGCATGGCTCATCAGCTCCTCGTCCAACACGACCTTGATCCTTCGCTCGGTGTCGTTGATCAGCCCGAACACCGTGACCGCGCCCGGGACGACGCCGAGAAGCTGCATCAGCATCTCCGGCCGGCCGAAGGACACGCGCCCGGCAGCGCCGATCAGATGGTGTATATGCTTGAGATCGACCACCGCCTCCTCGCCGACGCTGACCAGGAAGAAATTGTCCTTCTTGTCCTTGAGGAACAGGTTCTTGGTATGGCCGCCGGCAATCTCGCCGCGCAGCGCCTGCGAATCGGCGACCGTGAACAGCGGCGGATGCCGCCGCGTCGATACCTCGATCCCGAGTCCGGCGAGAAAGGCGAAAAGTTCGGCTTCGGTCTTCGGCATCGGTCTTTCTTCTGATGGCCCGCTTTCAACGGCTTGTTCGGCTAACGCCGTTTACGGCCAATGATGCGGCCAAGACAAGCCCGTCGCGCAACGCGGGGGTGATTGCCTTGCGACGTCCCGAGGAGCGCTTGTCCGCATTGCCGACGAAGCAAAAAGCCTGCGAATTCCCTGTTGCAATCGCCGCGCTCTTCAGCCATATAGGCGCGGCTTGCGGCCCAAAAGCCGCACGAGCGGGTGTAGCTCAGGGGTAGAGCACAACCTTGCCAAGGTTGGGGTCGAGCGTTCGAATCGCTTCACCCGCTCCAGTTTCCTTGAGGGGAACCAAGCGATTAAGAGGCGCCTTTCGGGGCGCCTTTTGCTTACGTGGCGAAAAGAGTGTCCCTGCCATGAGCGATGCGCGGAAAGCCGCACTGTGACCAGCAGGTGTCACAGCTCTTCTATTCCGTTGTGCTGGCTTTTTTTCTGCGCCGAATAGTGTGCGACTGCGCGACGGCCATTTTCAACTCGGGCGTGATCTCCAACGGTGCATTCTCTGCCCCATGTTGGTTCTGTAGCCCCTGGACCTGGACGGTCGGAAATGGGAGTTCGATGCCCTGTTCCTTGAAGACCTGGCGGAGGCGTACATAAAATTTGCGTTTCATACCGAAGGCACCTCCCGGCTTGGTTGTGGCCTTGACCCTCAATACGATGCCGTATTCGCCGAACTCCTGTACGCCCTGCATCTTGATCGGGTCGAGCACCCAGTGTTTGAACTCGGGATCTTCCGCCAGTTCGAGGCCGATCCGCTTGATCAGCTTGCGAGCGAAGTCGATATCGGTGTCATAACCAACGGTGATGTTGAATTTGTCGATAACCCAGTCACGGCTCTGGTTCTGGACTGCCCCGAGTTCACCGAAAGGTATTGTGAACAGCGGACCACGATGGTGGCGCAGCTTCACCGAGCGCAGCGAAAAGCTTTCCACAGTACCCTTGTAATTGCCCGATGAAATGTATTCGCCAACACGGAACGCATCATCGAGCAGAAAAAACACGCCTGAAATGACGTCCTTGACAATGGTTTGTGCCCCAAAGCCCACGGCGACGCCGACGACGCCAGCGCCGGCGATCAATGGGCCGATCTGGATACCCAGCGAGGCGAGCATCATAAGCACCGCCATCACGATGATCGATGCGAGCAGAATATTCTGGAGGATCGGCAAGAGCGTATGCAGCCGCGCCTGCTGCGGATCGAGGATCGGGACGTCCTCGTCGCTGATCACAGGGTGCGGTGTTTCGATGCCCAGCTTTCGTTCGATCAAAGCTTTGATGATCGACCAGCCGAAGTCGGCGGCAAGGGCAATGACCACGACATTGATCAAGCCGCGCAATATGAATGTTGTCGTCGTATCACTGCCCCGCATGGATTGCATGTCCAGACCCCAGACACGTGCGAGAAGGTAAGCCGCCGCCAGGATGAAAATCATTCGGATTCCGCGATCGATGACAGCGATCGTCACCGCCGGGATCGTGGGCCGGCCGACGTCTTCCGAACCTGGCCGCAGAACGAAATTAACCCCGCGCTGCGTCACCACGATTGCCAAAGGCAGGAAGAATGCGGCGAAGGTGAACCAGAAGTATGTATAAAGGCCGGCGATACGCTGCAGGAACAGGACGACGAAATAAGCAGTCAATAGCCATGTCGCTTCCGTGTGACCGATGTGGCGCGCACCGTCTCGCTGCGTTCTTGGCCGACGCCAAATGGCGAGCAGCAGGAGCAGCAGCAGCACGAAATCGGCGACCAGTGACAGGACCGTCATTCCGTCCTGATCGATGCCGAGACCTGGCAAGAGGATAAACGCGGCGCCGAAGAAGGCGAAGACGCCGACGATCCGGGGTAGCCAATAGGACCAATGGTCAGCCGCTTCGTTGGTGATCGGCAAAGCACGAACCTCGACGGCGTTCTCGACGTTCATGAAGGAAGGGACGAGCGTGGCCATGACGTACATGCGCACACCCCATGTAACGACTGCCGCCATCAGAAATGTCAGTACAATCTCGCGGATAAGCATCGGCCAGTCGAACAACATGAACGCGCCGGCGCTGCCCAGTGCGAAAGAGACTATCAGCATGCTGGAATAAAGCAGGCGGCCACCAATCTTCTTGGCTCGCCCAACGGGCGTATCCTTCGGTTGCGCGATAATCCAAAGACGAAATGGACGGGTGAGCTTGAACGTTGCCCAAGTGAGTGCCAGGCCGGCAGCGATGAACATTGCAATCAGCACAAATACGCCGGCGGGCCCCCTGCTGGACATATCCTCCATCGTCTCTGCCCGAACGCGCGCGAACTGGCCTGGCAGCAAGGGCAAAGTTCGCACGATTCTTTCGATATGATGCCTGATCCCATCGAGCGTCGAGGATGCCATCGTATTCATCTGGCCTGGTGCGGCCACGGCGCCGGACGATGCGTCGGTCGGCGAAGCCCCTCTCTCGGCGGGCGCTCCCGTTGACCCGGCGTCCTGATTTCGCTGTTCGGCCACCCAGGCCTTCACTGACGGATCGTCGAGAAGCTCGAACAATTGTTTGACCCTTTCAGGCGGGACGGTCGCCGGCGCCTGCGCTTGCGCCTGACCAGCCAACAAAAGGGCGATCCCAAAGACGAGCGGCCTGGCAATCAGGGCAAACATCGCAGTCAGGTCTCCGAGACGCCGTGCCGGGCGCGCCAGGTTCCTGGCTCCCAATCGTCGAGTCATGAGTGGCATCGTGCTGTTAACCTTCCGATCAGATCGGCGAGCAACGACATCTATGTCCGTTGTTGCCCCACCTTGAAGAAACCGATGTTGCGGTGCAAGACGTCATCGTTCCGAGCCAGACCGCTGTGCCGGGTACGTGGCGGTGTTTATTTAGCCGCCGGGGGCAGGGCATTCCGACCTCGGCCCAGGCCTCCGGCCGTTCTATGAACTGGGCATCGACGTTAAATCTCAGGAACTGATTTCCTGAGATGACCAGGACAGACCTTTGGCGGTCACTCGGTGGTCAACTGCTTCGCGCACCGCTGCGGACATTCGAAACCATGATGTTGCTTGAGATGCAATGCGCTTCCGGGTCGGCACTGCCATGCGGCAAATCAGGCCGGGAGCCGCCACATTCGCACACGACCTGTACCACGCAATTCCGTTTCCTGGAGTGGGTCGCAAGCAAAATTTGGTCCAAGCAGTTGACGAGTTGCATCCGAAATGCGGATTTCATCGGGCTCCGCGGACGTTTGGATACGTGCGGCGAGATTAACGGTGTCGCCCCATAGGTCATAGGCAAACCGCCTTTTGCCTATGACGCCCGCCACGATTGGTCCTGAGTGAATTCCAATTCTGAGTCTTATCGGTTCTCCTGCGAAGCGTTCGCGCTTAACCGCGTTCCGCAGTTCAAGTGCATAGTGCGCAAGGGCTTCCGCATGATCGGATCGCGCGGTGGGCAGGCCAGCGACCACCATCACACAATCGCCGATTGTCTTGATCTTTTCGCAGCCGTATCGCTCCGAGAGCAGATCCGCCGCCTTGAAGAAGTAATTTAAAATAGCGAGCGTCGTCACGGCTCCGACGCTCCGCGCTCTTTCCGTAAAGCCGACGATGTCGGCAAAAAGCACACTCACCTCCGCATGGTTGTCTGCAATTTGTTCGTGCGCTTTTAGCCGCTCCGCGATCGACGCCGGAAGAATGTTGAGGAGTAGGGCTTCGGCGCGCTGGTATTCACGCGACAATCCCTCTTGGCTCGCCCTCAACGCCTCGTTTGTCGATTGTAATTTCTCGTTGAGTTGACGCTCCCTCTCTTGCAGAAGCGTCATTTCATAAGCCTTCTGTTGAAGCCGCTGCCTATTGTCGCGTTCGGCAGTGGCGTCAAGAAAGAGCAGCCACACGCAGGCATTGTCAGCAAAAAGATGGAGGTCCGCGACACGCCCGCTGGGCAGTTCGACCATGGCCATATCATATGGAAGCTCCGGGCAGGGCAACAAACCTTCCATGAATTCAAGCTGCTCGGCAACAGGCTTACCTATGCGAACTGACGAGAGTCCGTAATGGTTAACGTTACCGCCCTTCGCAGCTATGCAAAGCTGGGCGTCGATTTTCAGATATGCGACCGAGCGCTCGTTGTAGAAGAAATCGTAAATCCAGCTTTTAACTTCTCTTGGCAAGACATTCATGGTTTATTTGCTGACCATCGAAGCAAGTTGACGAAACGCATCATCAACATGTTCGCCCGAAAGCGCACTTGTTAGATAGATTTGCCATCCAAGTTGCCTCAGTTCGTCAATTTCACTATCCGATATTGCCCACCGATCGGCCAGATCGGATTTGTTGAACAGCAATACAAACGGCATAGCGCCGAATTCAGCCTCGGCCCGCTCGCGCAACGTGAGCGCAACGGCAAGAGTAGCAGCGCGTGTTCCATCGACGACAAGCACGAGCCCACTCGCACCTCGCACATAGCTGACGCGGAATGAGCCGATATCGTCTTCGCCGGCCAAATCCCACAAAATCAGATCCACGGTTTTGTCCGGGAATGCGACACTCTTCTTGTCGATTTTCACTCCCACCGTGGTCAAGTAGGTTTCTGAAAAGATGCTTTGCACAAACCTGCGAACCAGACTCGTCTTTCCGACAGCGAACCCGCCCAACATGCAGATCTTCTTTTGCAATATCCTGGGCTCCGCCTAGTGGAAGTTTACCGTAACCGAAACTCTGCGGTTGGCGGAGTTCCCGGTTCGGCTATTTTCAATCTCCGCTGGCTCAAAGGTGCCCGCGCCGCGAACCAAGAGCAACTCCGGATTGACGCCGCGCTTCTTGAGAAGCGCACGAACTGTCTCCGCGCGCGCGGCGCTGATCGACAACTTGGCCGTTTCACGGCCCGTCTCGTCCGAATGGCCGGTCAACATGAACTGTGCTGTTACGCCTGCCTTGCGGGCGTCCTCGGCCAATTCCTTCAACTGATTCGCCAATTTGTCGAGAACCGGCAGTTGCTCTGGTCCCGGTACAGCCTTGCCAGAATCGAAGAAAATGTTGACCGCTTGAATAGCCTCCCTCAAATGAGTGAGTTGCGGAGGGGTCAACTCACGCAGCTCGGAGAGTTCTAGAGAGAGTCCGTCCGCGGAGAGCTGTTGGGCGGCGACCCGCGCCCGATCTATCCAGGCGGCAGGAGCTTCACCCTGGGCAACGATGCGATCCTTGATGATCGAAAGCCGTACTGAATCCGGCGGAGTCAGCGACGCCATCAGCCGCTTCACCACGAACTTCGGATCAAGGCTTTGATAGAATTGCCACTGTGAATGAACGCGAGCAGGATCGACCCCTGTTCCGGACAGCAGAGCCTTCGGGTCGGCGGCCTGCGGGTCTCTCAGGCCGGAAATATAGAAATGTCCCCCCCTCGCCGTTTGTTGGGCGACGATGATTCCCGCTTGGGCCTCCAGTCGCGACACATAAGTCTGCCAGTGCTCCGCCGCGCGTGCCTCGGGGCTCACATCACGAACCTTGGAGATGTCGAATTCCGGTCCGCCTGCCGAGAGCTGTCGGGCCGCTGCGCGTGCGCGGTCTATCCAGATGTCGGGAGCCTCACCCTCGGCAACGATGCGATCCTTGACGATCGAAAGCCGTACTGAATCCGGCGGGGTCAGCGATACCATCAGCCGCTTCAGGACGAACTTCGGATCAAGGCTCTGATAGAATTGCCACTGCGAATGAACGCGGGCGGGATCTACCTCCGTTCCGGACAGCAGAGCCTGCGGGTCGGCGGCAAGCGGGTCTCTCAGGCCGGCAATATAGAATTGGCCATCACGCACCTTTTGTTGGGCGACGATGATTCCCGCTTGGGCCTCCAGTCGCGACACATAAGTCTGCCAGTGCTCCGCCGCGCGTGCTTCGGGGCTCACATCACGAACCCTGGAGATGTCGAATTCCGGTCCGCCTGCCGAAAGTTGTTGGGCCGCTGCGCGCGCCCGATCTATCCAGGTGTTGGGAGCCTCACCCTCGGCAACGATGCGACCATTGACGATCGAAAGTCGTACTGAATCCGGCGGAACCAGCGACGCCGTTAGCCGCTTCAATACGAACTCCGGATCAAGACTCTGATAGAATTGCCACTGTGAATGAACGCGGGCGGGATCGACCTGCGTTCCGGCCAACAGCGACTGCGGGTCGGCGGCAAGCGGGTCTCTCAGACCGGCAATATAGAATTGGCCATCACGCACCTTTTGTTCGGCAACGATGATGCCCGGCTGGGTCCCCAGTCGCGACACATAGGTCTGCCAGCGCTGCACGGATTGCCAGGAAAGAAGGAACCAACCGCCTGCCGGAATCGAAACCAGCAGGACTGCAGCCACGACCAGCCACGGAAATCCCTGGTTTGATTCCTCCTGCTTCAGTTCAACGCAGGTCTGCAACTGCGTCTCTACGCCGGCCAACTGCGAACTGTCGCCGTCAAACTGCTCTAGAGCCTGTGAGCATTCATCATGGATGCGAAGCAATACATCGCGAATTATTTCATGTAATTCCTCCGGCGGATTTCCCCGGATCACCGCAACCAAGGTCGCAAACGGTCCAACTTCCGACCAGAGACGAAGCTCTCCGAAACGAATGGTATCTAGGCCGCTCTGTTCTTTCTCGTTAAATGAGTCTTTTACAAAATCTTGAATTGCACTAAGCATAGAAGAAATGAGTTGAGGATCTTCGCTAGTTGCATTAGCGGCAGTTACATGCGCTATCAAAAGCCCGGAATTGCGATTGATTAGAAAGACGTGTTCTACACGATAAACAAGAGAATGCTTAAGAACAACTTCTGAGAAGCTTGCTCCTGTTCTCCACGCTTCAAGTCTCCACTTGAGCCCGTGCCAGGTAAATATATGTCTTAAAGTTTCATTCAACGATTGAAAGGTCTGGTCGATCTTTTCGCCGATCGACTTGCGAATAGCCGGCAGAAACACCGGGTACAATATATCCGTCAGCGTACGCGGGCTCTTCTGGATGGACCGTTGCACGGCCCTCTCGACAGCTGGCGCAAGGGCCTCTCCGAGTTGCGCATGAGGCGCACGTGCGGCTGCACTGGGGAGAACGCTCCCCACTGCAGCCGCAAGCTGCTCGGGTTCGTCGAGCAGGTGCGTAACTCGTGAAAGCTCCGAAATTTCGCGGCCGACCAGCAACTGGCGCAGCGTTTCCATGCGAGGGTCGGCGGTTGGGATTCCGTCGAGACGCGCACGATAGTCCGGATCAACGTTCCGGGCAATTTCGATCAAAAGGCGAGCCAGCGCCTCGCGATCAATCTCTGTATCGTTCGAAGCTGCTCTTTGAGGGAGGCTGATTGGGTCGACAGTCGACGTCAAGTTCCGATCAACTCACTTTCCAGGTACGCTCCGAGTTGTTCTTGCTGCCGACGGGATCCTGATTTAGACATTTTGCAACCTCAACAAACAGGCCAGCCAAAAGATTTCGGTCGGTCTTGACATTGCCAAGATCGGAAAACATTTTCTCCATCAGCATCTGAATGCTTTCATTCTTTTGCTTGATTTCCTCACGCAGCAAATGATCGTTTCGATTTATCCGGTCCGCAACTTCCCGCTCAAGCTCGCTCAACTGATCCGACAACGCGCGCACCTGCTTTTCGAGCGCCTGATTTTGCTCGCGAAGATTCCGATCAATCTCCTTATCGGCGTCGGCTCGCGCGTCTTTTTCGTTCCGCAATTGCGCCGCAAGCGAGTCAACCTGCTTCTTTGCATTTGACTCGTACATTTCAAGATTGCGCTTGGCCTCGGATTCGACATCCTTGAAGCGCTGCAAGACCCGTTCTTCAAGCTTGGAAAAGCGGCGGTCATAGTCCTGCATCTGGTTGCCGAACAGCAGATCACGTATCTTGTCGACACCTACAGCGTCGCCGGGGGCTCCGCTCTCGCGAGCCTGGCCCGCCATGAAGGTCAGCCCGCTTCCGTCTGCATTACTTATCAGATTTGCGTCCGCTTTATTTGCCGAAGAAGCGGTACTCGAAGATTCCTTGGCCATCCCATGCCCCTTCTTTTGAACATTGCCACAGCGCTAATTTAGCAACTGGTAAACTTGCCAGTAAAATTGTCGACCCGCAAGCCGGAATCTTCGCGGCTTAAGTCGGTTCGAACGTCCCCATTCGGGTAGATTTCGACATGCGGCTCGATCCGGATCAGCTCGCGCTCGCGTCTTCGCCCGCGATCATCTTTATGCAGATGAAATGCGAGAGCGGAGATGCCCTGGCGCATCGACCCCAGCTCCAAGCCGTCGGGCATGCGCGCTGCCATTCAGCCTGTGTTCAAGTCTTTTTTGCCCGCCTCCAATTCGCCCTTATCTTGACAGGGCAGTGCTGCCAGCCGATGCCGTCATCCGGTTTTGACATTTGCCAACTCTTGCCGAAGAAAACGAAAGCTCGATGATCCAGGATGCTACCGCAGGGCGGTGTGGTACCGATGCTCAATGCCGAGCAAACCGTCGGCACAATGCGTGCCGGCATCCGCCGGCAGACCTGCCAGATACTGGATATAGTGGTGATGGACGATGGGTCGACGGACTGATCGGCGTCGATTGTGACGGCCTACGCCGAGAAAGATCAACACATCTTGTTCTACCTCGAACCAGGCGCGGGTAAGACGGCGTGGCGCATGATCCCTTGGTTTCAATCGTGGTTCCTGCGCACAACGCGGAGGTAACGCTGGCGCGCTCACTCGATTGCCTTCTTGATCAGGAAATAGTGGATTGGGAGGCGATCATCGTCGACGACGCCTCCACGGACCGCACCCCTGCGATCATCGCCGGTTATGTAGAGCACGATGCCCGATTTCGGATGTTGAGCTCTTGCGCGCATAGCCCCGCCGGCGCGCGCAATAGCGGGATTTCGAAGGCGCGCGGCCACTGGCTCATGTTTCTGGATGCGGACGATTGGGTGGATGCCAGCTTCCTTGCCAAAATGCTGGCCGCACTGAAATCCGCTCCCGATGCAGTGGCTGCCTATTGCGGTTCCCGACGCGTGATGCCCGATGGCGAACTCACGGCGTCGAGCATCGCAACGGAGGTTGCGATTCAACCCTTCGAAACGTTCGCCCGCCGGTGTGCCGTCCGCACTCACGCGCTGCTGGTCGATCGGGAGATAATTGTCGAGTTGGGCGGTTTCGACGTGTCGCTGCGCACCTGCGAGGACTGGGATCTGTGGCAGCGCCTCGCACGTCTAGGCAAAAATTGGGTGATGGTCGACGAGCCGCTCGCTTTCTATCGGGCCAGCCCCAACGCGCTCAGCCGCAATTCGGCGCAGATGCTGGCAGATGGCGAAGTCGTGATCGCTCGCGGCTTTTCCGCCGATCCCAGGGTCAAACACCCGCCATCGGCTCACGCCAATGGAGCGACCGACGCGAACGGCCACACCGCTTCAGAAGCACTCGCGTGGTTCGCGTTGTGGAACGCCGCATCGGATTGCGGCTGCGGCTCGCGCTCGATCAACCCGCAGTCCCTGCGCGCGCTCCCAGCAGGACGTAAGTGGGCGCGTGAGATCGCCAAGGTGGCCGTCGATGGCCTTATGGTAGGAAGCCTGTCGGTGCCAGCGCAATTGGCTGCCAGGTGGGACAGGTTCGGCGCTTCCCTCACCGAGTTGATCCTCGAACTCGGCAAGGTCTGGAATAATCCGGACGCGGCTCGCCGCGTGCAGTATCACTTTGAGCAAATGCTGCTCGATGTCGACGATCTTGCCGCGCCGCGCAGGCTGGCGCGGACACTTGGAATTCGTGTCGACGTGCGAAATCCGGCCTCGATCGAAGTACCGAAAGGAATCGATCAAATCTATGCCCATCTGATGATGGATGGCCAGATCGAGGCTCTCGTGCAGTTCGGCGTACTCGGGAGAGTGACGAGGCGTCATTGGATTGAATTGATCCTGAATTTCCTGCCCTCTGAGCGGCCTATGCACAGTGCCGCGCGACTTGCGAGGCGATCGCCTGTAGATGCACCGCAAAAGGGCGCCGGTGCCGACAAGTCAAACATGTCTGCAGCCGAGGCATTGTTGTCCATGGCGGGACGCCGGTCTGATCAGGACAGCCATTTCGGCAAACTTGCGGGATTGGCCGCGGAAGCGCAGGCGCTGGTTCGGTCGAGCGCCGAAACTAAAGAGCCTTTTGCAGCGCCGCGCCGTGCACGGGCCGCGGATGGGCGCGACAATGACCGCACATCTTTCTGGAATCGCCATTTTGCGATCGAGGATCCCTGGAACTACGGTTCGCCCTATGAGCAGGAAAAATATGAGCGGCAGCTCGAAATTCTGCCTGCCGGTCCCATCGGACGGGCGCTTGAGCTGGCCTGCGCGGAGGGCCACTTCACGCGGCAGCTGGCGCCGCGCGTGGGCCATTTGACCGCAACTGACATCTCCGCCGTAGCCGTCGGGCGGGCGGGCGCGCGATGCAGTGATCAGCCGAACGTTGAGTTCGGCGTACTGGATTTTTCTGCGGACACGCTGCCGGGCGAGATGGATCTGATCGTCTGTTCGGAAGTGCTCTACTACCTGGACGATCTCACCGAGTTGCGGCGCATCGCCAAAAAACTTGTTGAGGCGTTGGCGCCTGGTGGCAGTTTCATCAGCGCACACGCATTCGTGCTACGAGACAATGTTGAAAGGACGGGCTTCGACTGGAACACATTCGGTGCACAAGCGATCTCACAGACGCTGGCAGCGACCCACGGCCTCGTTCTCGAGCAATCGATCCAGACCGAGCTCTACCGCATAGACCGCTTCCGCCGCCTGTCACCAGGCGACGTGGCGACGGAACCGACGATAGATCATGTGCCAATCCGCGCCCCCATCGAAATCGGAGTCGCGCGAAATATCGTCTGGGGCGGGGCGCGGGCCTTGCGCCGCGACGTCGCACATAGCGAGCGGCGGCAGCGTATCCCTGTCCTCATGTATCACAGTGTCTCCGATCAAGGTCCGGCCGCGCTCGCCCGTTTTCGGCTCGCGCCCGCCGCATTCGCCAGCCAAATGACATGGCTGCGCGCCAATGGCTTTCACGCGATTAGCTCCGAGCAGCTGGAATGGTTCATCGCCAACCGTCAGCCTTTCGTTGGCCGCCCAGTGCTCATCACCTTCGATGACGGCTTCCAGAACTTTGCCGACCATGCCTGGCCGGCCTTGCGCGCGAACGACCTGACTGCGGAAGTGTTCCTGGTGACGGACTTGGTGGGTGAAAGTGCACAGTGGGACGCCTACAGCGGCCCGCCGACGCAGCTTATGGACGCCGGGACGGTGCGACGCCTCGCCGGCGAAGGTGCGTTCTTCGGAAGCCATCTGGCGACGCATCGCGCGATCGATGGTCTGTCGAGCTCTGACTTGGCCGCCGAGCTCCTGCGCTCTCGTATGTTCATCGAACGGTGGACCGGTCGGCCAACCGCGGCGTTCGCGGCACCCTTCTCTGTCACCGACCGACGGCTTGGCAGGCTGGCCAAGGAGTGCGGCTATCGAATCGGCTTCGGCGGCAGACACGGACCGGCGGACCTCGATTGCGATCCCATCGACCTTCCGCGCATCGAGATTCGTGGGGATCGTTCGCTCGATGACTTTGTTGCCGTTGTCGAGGCCGTGCTCGCATGAACCGTGAACTTGTCAGTGTCTAGATTCGTAACAAATTGGTTCCGCTTTTTATTCCGTGTCCCGCCCGCTTACCTCGTTCGCAAGTCTATTGGGCGACTTGCGATACGGCTGACATCAGCTCCTGCGGGCTTGGCGCCCCAAACATGTATCGCCCACCCTCTGGAACCTCCGTGAAGCTCCAGCGGACGATCCCCTGCCGGTCCAGCAGGAACTGACCGACCAATTGTCCGTGTCCCGTTGCTAGCATCTGCTCGTCGGCTTCGGTCAGCTCGTAATGGTCCCTCTTGTTGAGCATTTCACTGGCCGCAAGAGGATCCATAGGACCGGGCAACTCGCCTGGTATGTCGACCCGCATATCCTTTGCCGCTGCCATCGAGACCTTGTACGGCCAGTTCGTCTCGTTTTGGGTGAATTCGAGATTGGGCAGTCCAAAAGCACGATGTGAAGCGCGTTCAGGATCGGAGGCCGCAAGCAGATTCGGCATCGGATGGTAGCGGAAATAGAGACGCGCCCGTTCGATCGGCGTGTTGACCACCGTCAGGCTCTCCACGCCCCTTTCGCGCAGCTCCGGATCAAGCCGCGCCTGGGCGGCGATATGGCGCCGGCAAAACGCGCAATGCAGACCTCGAAACAGGCCGACCAGCACCGGTTTTTGGCCGCGAAAATCGTCAAGCGCGATCTTGCCTTCCTGGGTAATGGCGTCGAGTACCACGTTTGGCGCACGGTCGCCCGGTTGAAGCGGCACCAAGTCACTACGCGCGGACATTTCCAACCTCCAACCCCGGCTAGTCGAGAAAAGGCAGCACCACAAGCGCTTCCGGGTCGAGCCCGTGCTGGGCGCATATACCCTGCGCCAGGGAAAAGTAGCGTTCGGCCTCGGCCAGATTGTCGAGATCGAGATTAAGCGTTGCGAGACCATCATAACACGGAAACAGCAGTTGGGGTTCGCCCGTTTCGCGAGCTACGTCCAGTGCTTCGTGGAACAACCCAACCGCCAGGTCCGGACGGCCGTTGCACTGGTGGATTTGCCCAAGCACGATCAAAGGCACCGGCAGGTGCTCGCGCTGGTCGAGCGCCCGGTCGATCTCGATGGCCTTCTCGGCAGCGGGTACGCCCTCCGTTGGACAGCGATCCGTGAAAGTACAACAAGCGACCGCCAGATTGGCGAGGAGGCGCGCCTGGAAACCCAAATCACCAATACGGCGCGCCACTTCAAGACCGCGCCGACAGACCTCCATCGCCTTTGCGGGATCGATGGTCGTGTAAAGCACGCCGAGATTGGTGTAGCCGCGGCAGGCCGCGCCCAGCAGACCGGCGGCTTCGGCCAATTCAATGCTACGCTCAACCTGACGCACGGCCTCACGGTTTCGCCCAAGGCGAGCCAGCGCGACAGCCTTGGTATTGAGTGCCTCGGCGGTCACAAGAGTGGCATCACACCTTATCTCGGAGACATGCTCCGTTGTCAGTGTGCCTACGCAATCCAGCGCCGCGTCTGCCCATTTTGCCGCGAGAGCGTGATCTCCGCTACGGAACGCCTGTCGGCCACGTTCTTGCCACAGATGCGCCTGCTCGATCGGGGCATCCGCTCCATCGAGGAGCGCTGCCGCCTCAGCATAGCGGGGTTCTGCCTTGTCCCGCTTGCCGACATCCCAGAGTAGCCGACCGATCTTACGCAAAACTCGCGCCGAGGCGACGCGATTGGCTGACTCGCGGTATGCCTGCAACACCGTCTCATAGTGGTGGTGCGCGATCTCGCGGCGGCCTGCCGGGCCGCTCAAATCGGCAATGCGCTCTGCAATTGCCAGTTTGAGCGGTGTTTGCCCGATCGCGCCCAACGCAGTCAGTGCTCGCTCGTAGAAACGAAGGGCGTCGTCGTTGGCATATATCATGCGAGCGCGATCGCCTGCCGCCTGCAGGTAATGCGCGCCCTTCTCCCGCTCGGCGCTCTGTGCAAAATGATGACCGAGCACGGTCAAATCCTCGAGCCGTTCCGGCTCGTCGCCGCACAGTTGCTCCAAGGCAGCACCGATCCGCCCGTGGATTTCGGTCCGGCGTTGCAGGAGCAGATTCTGGTAGATCACGTCCTGCAGCAATGTTTGCGTAAAGCGGTAGCTTTGAGACGAGACCGAGCCTGATCCGGCAACTTCCTCGATGATTTCCGCATCGCAAAGCAGTTCGCAGCCGGCTTCGAGCCGGCCGGGGTCGGCTGTCACGGTTTTCAGAAGTGTGGCATCGAAGCGCGGGCCGATTACCGCGGCCTCCTGGGCCAACCGGCGCACCTCTTGGGGCAGCCGGTCGACGCGAGCAAGCAACATTGCCTGGATAGTGGCGGGGATGCCGGTTGCGACTTCGCCTGCCACAGTCCGCCATCGCTGGCCCTCTCGCACCAGTACACCGCGATCGATAAGGCCGCGAACGATTTCCTCTACAAAAAGGGGGTTGCCGCCCGCGCGCTCGAGGATCTGGTCGAGAAGCCCTCCCGCGGAGCTTACCCAGCTCTCGCCGAAAAGCGCTGCCAGCAGGCTGCGTCCGTCATCATTGTTGAGTGGCGGAAGCCTGAGCGCTGTGTGACTGACCCGACTTGAGTCGAGCTGGTCGTTGTCCGGCGCCGGACGATGCGTGACCAGCAACATCAACCGCGTGCGTTCCAACCTGTCCATCACGAAACGTAGTGCCTCGAGCGACACGGCGTCGGCCCAGTGCAGGTCTTCGACGACAATCAATAGCGGCGACAACGCAAGCCGCCGTTCGATGATTGTGCGGACTGCGTAGAGAATTTGCCGCCGCAGCTGCTCGGGCTCGACATGCTGCAAGGTGGCATCGGGGTCGCCAAGGCCAAGCACATGGTAGAGCAAAGGCATCAGCCGCTTCGCCTCCTCGCCCTGCAGGCCGAGATCGGCAAGCAAGCCTGCGAGCTTCCCCCGCATTTCGTCCCCATTGTCGTTTTGCATCATCCCGGCAGCGCTGCGCACCACTGCGCCCAAGGCGCCAAAAGATTGTTCACCCAGCGGTGAGCACGTGGCCTGCCGCACGGCGACGTTGCGAAAACGCTCGTCGTCGCCGACGCGGGCGACGAACTCACTCACCAGCCGCGATTTCCCGATGCCGGCTTCTCCGACGAGGCGGACAAGTTGGGCCGAGCCGCCGCACGCCTGGTCAAGGCTCGCCATCATTCTATTGAGCTCCGCACCACGACCTATTAGCGGCGCACTGAGGCCGAGCGCCTCGAGCCCGCGCGCTGCACGCGGCACCGCTAGCGGTGCGTCCAGTCGATGAACGAGCACGCTGCCAGCCTTGCCGCGAAACACGACATCACCCAGCGACTCATAAGAGAAGGCATGCCGGGTCAGCCTGTGAGTGAGCTCGCCTACCAGCACCTCACCCGGTGCGGCCAGCGATTGCAGGCGTTGCGCCGTATTCACTGTGTCGCCGGTCACGGAATAGGATCTGGCGGTGCCGATGCCCAATCCGCCAGTAACGACCGGACCAGTGTTTATGCCGATGTGGAGTAACAGAGGCGAGCCGGAGTGGGGGGTGCTTTCGCCGAGCCGCGCCGTCCGGGCGATCATGTCGAGAGCGGCACGAAGCGCGCGTTCCGGATCGTCCTCATGCGCGACCGGCGCACCGAACAAAGCGAGCAGCGCATCGCCGATGAATTTGTCGACGAACCCACCAAAGTTTCGCACGGCCGCCGTCAATTCCTTGAACAGTTTGTTCTGCAGCGCTTGCATGACCTCGGGGTCGAGCTGCTCGCTGAGTGTCGTAAAGCCGCAAAGGTCGGCGAACAGGACCGTTACCGTCCGGCGATCGGCGTCAGAGACGGGATGCAGCCCTTCTTCGCTTTCGATGTTCGGAAGCAGCGACGGAGTTCGAGAAGGCGACACAATGGTCCGGCTTGGTGCCGGAGCAGGCCGTTCGACGGCTTTTGCGGGCGCACCGACGCTTGCCCCGCATTTCGGACAGAACTCGAAATCAGGTGCGCAGGTGTAGCCGCAACTGGCGCATGGCACGGGCTGGCGCCTGCCACACCTCGGACAGAAGGCGTAACCGCCCTCAATCTCGAAACCGCAGCCCGAGCAGTCCATCGAACAAGACCTCACTAGTGGCCGTGACGGCGTGATCTCGCTCGCACTTCACGGCCAGGCTATTCACAAGGATGCACCGATAGCCGTCGGCGGGCAAGCGGCAGCGGGCGATCCGTGTGGGTCCGGTGGCAGACCGCTACCCATGACCTCTGATGCAACGGCTGGCTCGCAAACGCTGTCACCGACGTCTCGCGCGCGTTTCTGGCCGCCAGCTACGGTCATCTGGGCCGCTTCGCCGAGGCCCGCGCGCCATAGCAGGAGGTGCTTCGCGTCAATCGCGACTATTCGCTGGATACCGCTACAAAGTCTTGGTCTGCCACAAGAACCGGTCGATTTCGAACACGTGGTGGATGGGCTCCGCAAGGGCGGTGTGGTGCAATGACAGGTGAGGCCTGTGCGGCGGGGTCAGACGCCAGAGGCTCCCCGATGGATCGCCGTCGCTTGCGGTTGCGAATTAGGCTCAGGTCGGCTTGATCTCTGCCTGGCCGATCTTGCGCCATCTGGCGTTTTCGCGAACCAGTTTCAGGTCGTCGGTCGTCTCGGCAAATGTCCGCAATCGGTATTGCCGGAGCAGGTCCGGGAAGAGCGCTCCTTCCGGCAGGACGGCAAGCTGCTCGCGGACTGAGATCTTTTCATCGATGACCCGCATGCCCCAGGCATTTTCCCGAACCTGCAGTTCCGCGGCCAGATCGCGCTCTTCCGGCACGTTTTCGTCCAGCACGGCCAGGAGGATCGAGTGGAAAAGCGCTACATAGCCAATCTGTCTCAGGCCGCCCACGACCCGCACGCGCGGCAATATGGCAAGGACGAGGAACGTCAGGAACAAGTTCGGCAGCAGCACGCCGTCCAGCAGCGCCTGCCTGAGATACGGCCGCTCGAACGGGATGGAAAGACCTTGCGGCCTGTCGGGCTCGATCAGGTGCCCGTTCTCGAGAACGAGCTTGCGCACGCGCTCCTCGCGGATGCCCCAGAAATAGTCCGTGGCATTGGGCAGGAATCTGCCAAATGGGCTCGATGCGGCCTCTTGCCAGGCATGTTCGAGACGCTGGCGTCTTGCGGGTTCAATCAGCAGCCTGGAAAGAAGGCTGCCGTCATATTCTAGATGCCGCGCCATGGCAGCCGCGGCGACTCGATCATCGACGAAAACCGGCAGGGCCATGCCGGCACGATCCCAATTGGCGACCAGATCCTCATTCAGTTCAGTCAGCGCATCGGCGGCGGTTTCAAACACCTTGTCCCGGCTGGCAAGCAGTGTGCCCAGCCAGCGGCTGGCATCCGTTTCATCGCCCACCGCTTCGAGCGCGCGCTTGTTGATGGAGACGGGACCGGCCACGCAGGCGCTTTTGCGGCACAGTTTGTGGCGCCCCATGCCAAACAGGTTGACCTTGTCGTCGCCGACATCGAGCCATCCCGGCCCCTCCCGGCCAACTGTCTCCATGGTCATCGTCGTTCCCATGAAGCCGACGAAGGCCGACAGCCCGTTTTCGACCGCGCCGAGCCAGGCAAGCAGAAGGGCATCGAAGGTGATCCGGTCCATCAGAAGCAAGCAGTGCAGGCCGGACTGAATCACCGGTCTGTGCTCGAACTCGTCGAGGGCTTTGCCGATCTCCTCAGGCTGCATGATCCTACCGAGGCGCTGATGCAGGACTTCGCGCAGGATCGAGCGGGCAGCGATCGCCGGGCCCGATGCAGGCCTTGCCACCGGCCGCCACAGATGGCGGGCGTAATCGGAAACCGGTGCATTCCAGTTCTGCTCGATGTCGCGCACGACCTCCGGGCAGAGCAGCGACAGCACAGCCAGAATTTCCCGCGGAGGGGTAGGGGTTGGATCAAAGACGGCGGTCATTGGTCCCGTCTAGCCGCTTGCGGTGTAAACGCCAAGCGAGACCAGACTTGCTGGATGCGGCCGGCCCACATAGATCGTCAATTCGATCAAGGTGGTGTGAGACGAAATGACCGTATCCTACGCAGTTCTCCTTGAGCAATCCCCTGTTCGCTGCCTCGGCACGAATTGTCAGATTGGCCAAACAGCTAAGGCAAACAGCGGATCTTAGAACCGCAGCCGGGCCATGCTCAGGAGGTCGTGGTACTGCCCGTCGGTAAAGCCGGCCTTCACATGCCGGCCTTCGATCTCAAAGCCGTGGCTCTTATAGAGACGGAGGGCCGCTTCGTTGTCGGCATAGACGGTCAATTCGACTCGCTTCAGGGCGCGCCAGTTGTCGGCCACGTCAAGCAGCGCGCCAAGTATGGCAGAGCCGATACCTTTGCCGACAAAGGCATCGTCAAGGCCGATATTGATCTCGCCGATGTGCGAACGGCGCGGTGAACCTTGCACGACCAGGCTGCCATGGCCGACGACCTTGCCGTCCAGCTCGGCAACGATCCAGGTGGTTTCCGGGCCGGACTTGGCAATGCGCCGCGCCACCTGCTCCACCATCTCGAAAGGCATCCTGAGCGTGCCCCAGCGGAAGCCCGGCATGTTGAAGATAGCGCAAAGCGCCTCCGCATCGCTTGACCGGACGGACCGCAGCAGCGGCTGGATTTTCTCGGCGGGTGGCGAGGTCGTGCTGGTCATGGCGTTCCCGGCGAAGGCAATCGGCCCGGTACGATGCACCGGACGCCACCTGAAAATCCAGCCGTCTCTGACCTATGATACCGATTGCGGGCTAAAAATACCGGGAGGCAGCGTAGAGTTTGAACACGCCGCTGATGCCTATCCAGCCGAAAAGGGCGAGCCAGCACAATGTCCCGGTCGCCGTCCAGTCGATCCGGTGCACCGCAGCGTCGGTGATGACGACGCCGAGGATGGCAAGCAGGCCAACCAGAAACTGCGCCAACCCGATCACCAGCAGTTCCTCGCGCGGCGCGCTTCTCCAGACGAGATATATACCGCCCGCACCGGCGAGGAAGATGGCGCTGTAGACCTGAGCGTGGAAGGCATCGATCGGCCATGGCCAGATGCCACTGAATGTCAGGGGAAACAGCAACAGGCCGACGCCATAGAGCCCAAGGATCGCGGATTCCGCCGGCATGTAGCCGCGCCATGCGGGATTTAAGGTCACGCCTTTTGCGGAAGGACGGGCCCTGGCCCGCCACAGGAACAGCCCGGATAGCGCGGCCGAAGCAAGATAGACCAAAAACCACAGCCAAGGCGCTTTGCGCTCGAAGTTGAAATAGCCGAGATTGATGAACGAAGCCACCGACACGATGACGGTGAAGATGAAGGCCATGACGAGCACGAGCCTGCCGGGCGACCAGCGATTCCAGACCAGCAGTGCCGCCATCACGACCATTTCGGCGGTGTAGAAGCCACCGAGGAAGCGCGCATTGAACGGCGTGACGGCCCAAGGCCAGCCCGGTTTCACCAGCGCAGGCATGAAAAACAGGCCGGCGCCTACGATCAGGACGACGATGACCCCCGCAGAAAAAAGGCGCAGGACCGCGGGAAATGGCGGATTGTCTGATGTCGGCATGGAAGAAAATCCCAAAGATGAATGCTCCATGGACCATCATAGTGCTGCTTGCGGCCGGTTAAAATCCGCCGAATGGAAATTGAACGGTCACCAGGCTTATCCATTCGAATGGCCGTACGGTCCGTTTCGAAGTAAGATGGAACACTCGGACCAAAGATCGGTCCGGTCAAAACGCCTCGAGGTGCATTTTCCGGAGCCTGCACGATGAACGAAGCTCAGGATCTATTCTCACTTCTGCGACAATCGGCCGATGTCGATCCGCAGGCGATTGACGCGATGAAGCGAACCATCGCGGAGGGCGAGGACCGCGAACTTTGCCGCATCAATGCGCCAGCCTTCGCCAGCAAGCATGACCTCGACGAGGAGCGCGCAATAGGCGCCTTTCTCCATGCGGCGCGGGTGGGCATCTTCGACATTTCCTGGAATGTTCTGTGCCCCGGCTGCGGCGGTGTGCTCGACACCAACGCCACGCTGAAAACCCTGCAAAAGGACGAATACACCTGCGCGCTGTGCTCCGAGGGCTATTCACCGACTCTCGACGAGATGGTCGAGGTGACATTCACCGTCAGTCCCCGCGTGCGCAGGATTGCCGCACACAATCCACACGAACTGCCGGTGGCGGAATATTTCCGCCAGATCTACTGGGCGTCCGGCGTCGATCTGCCGGAAGAGGATTTCGTGAAAAAGCTGGAAGCGTTCTCGCTGGAGGATATCGAGCTTGCGCCCGGTGAAAAGGCGGTTCTGACCATACAGCTTCCGTCTGAATTCATCATCGTCTTCGAGCCGGTCACCCATTCAGCGCAGTTCATCGACGGGAAGGGCGAACCAACAAAGGAGCGCCGGAGCCTCTCTTTGGCCTTCGACCGCGACCATGTCCAGAACCAGACGCTGGAGATGCAACCCGGCCCGTTGCGCATTTCGCTGGAAAACCGGACCGACACCCGCGTGCTGCCGACAGTCTTCATCGCCGGCCAGACATTGCATGATTTCCTGGGCAAACGCCGGCCCTTCCTGACCGCCAAGCGCCTGCTCACCAACCAGACGTTCCGCGATCTCTATCGCACGGATACACTCGACATCAACCAGCGCCTGAAGATCACCAGCCTGACGTTCCTGTTCACCGACCTGCGCGGATCGACCGAGCTTTACGAGCGGGTGGGCGACCTTTCAGCCTTCGATCTCGTGCGCGAGCATTTCCAGGTTCTGCACGAGATCGTCACGGCGGAGGCAGGCGCGGTGGTGAAGACGATCGGTGATGCGGTGATGGCGACCTTCGCGACGCCTGATCGTGCGATTGCTGCAGCCCTCAGGATGCGCGATGCCATGCGTACGCTCAACGACAAGAGCGGCCGCGAGGATCTGCTGCTCAAGATCGGAGTCCATGCCGGCCCCTGCATCGCCGTGTCGATGAATGAGCGACAGGACTATTTCGGCCAGACGGTCAACATTGCTTCGCGGGTGCAGAACCTTGCCAACGCACAGGCGATCTTCGCCACTCGAGCGGTGGTCGACGACAATCTCACCGCCGATCTCTTACATAGGAACGCGCTGACGCCCGTGCCCCACGAGGTCTCGCTGCGAGGCATTGACCGGGAGATAGCAGTATACACGATCCCCTGAAGGCTTGGCCCCTGAAGAGTTGGCTCGTCCCGGCCCCTCACACGCGCCTACAGATAAAATAACGATCGGCGGCAATCGAAGGTGGCGGCGAGAGGCGTTGCAACTGCGGGTGATCGAGCGGCGTGCCGCTGACCGCGATGCCGCCGACGCGAAGCAGGCGCGCGGTCAGATCGGGAAGCCAGGTAGAGGTCACTGCATCGCGATCTTCATAGCCGGTGCCGATGTCGGCATGAACAAGAGCGGCGTCGATGCCAATGAACCTGCTCGCCGTCTCGCGTATTTCGCCGAGCACGAGGTTTTCAGCTTCGGGAATTGAGCTGGCGTGTGCGGCAAGTGCGCGATCGAACGCTACGATCCGGCGTCCGGGCAGGCGCTCGCGCAGATGGTGGAACGTCCGGCCATTGCCGAGGCCGAGCTCGAGCACGGGGCCCTCCATCTTCGCAACCTCGGCGCAGACATGATCGAGTATGTCGCGCTGTGCGGTCATCCTCCGGATGAAACTGTCAAGGCGACTCATGTGCGATTGTATGTCCAGAACCAGTTCACGAAATCAACTGCCCCCGACCAGAGCGTTTCGCGGCTGAAACCCAGGCCGACGAGCTAAACCCCGATCGAGTCTTGCCGCGTGTAGAGGCGAACGATGAACACTGCAACAAGCGAACAGGCTGCCGACAAGGATCATACCGGGTGGAATCGGCGGCGCAGCGCGCGGCGGAACAGCGATGTCATTTGTAGGGGTCCGCGGCGTCCCGCAACCCGTCGCCCAGGAAGTTGAACGCCAAGATGACGAGAACGACGGGGAGCATCGGCAAAAGCAGCCATGGATAGAACGCGATCACGCTGACGCTGCGCGCCTCGGTGAGCAGGATGCCCCAGCTGGTTATCGGTGCCCTCAGGCCGAGCCCGAGGAAGCTCAGCGCCGTCTCGCCCAGGATCATGCCGGGTATGGAGATCGTCGCCGTCGCGATCAGATGCGACATGAAGCCGGGAATGAGATGCCGCCCGATAATGCGGCTGCTTCTGGCGCCCATCAATTGCGCGGCCAGAACGTAATCCTCCTCGCGCAAAGCTAGAAGCTTTGAACGCACGGCCCGCGCCAGTCCGGTCCAGTCGAGCAGCCCGAGGATGACGGTGATGCCGAAATAGATCAGGATCGGACTCCAGGTTATCGGCATGATCGCCGCCAGAGCCAGCCATAGCGGAATGCTGGGGATCGATTGCAGAACTTCGATTATCCGTTGGACGATCAGGTCGAAGATACCGCCGTGATAGCCGGCCAGTCCGCCGATGACAATGCCGAGCAGGAAGCTGAAACTGATGCCGACGAGGCCGATTGTCAGTGAAATGCGGGCGCCATAGATGATGCGCGAGAGCACATCGCGCCCCAGCCTGTCAGTGCCGGCCAGAAAGAGCTGGCCGTTTTCGGCGGGGCAGACAAAATGCCTGTCACCTTCGATCAGGCCCCAGAACCGGTACTTATCGCCCTTGCAGAAGAAACGGATCCGCTGAACATCATCCTGGTTCTCGATGTAGTTCCGCTTGAGCGTGTCCATATCCAGCGTCATCTGGCGGCCATAGACGAACGGCCCGACGAACTCGCCGTTGTGGAACAGGTGCACCCGCTGCGGCGGCGAATAGATGTAGTCCATGTTGCGCGTGTGCAGATCGTAGGGCGCCAGGAACTCGCAGATCAGTATCCCGAAATAAAGCGCTGCCAGGAATATGCCGGATACAAGGGCAAGCCGGTGCCGACGGAATTTCCACCACATCAGCCGCAACTGCGACGCCTGAAAGACCTTCTCCTGCTCCGGCGTCATCGCCTCGACCGACTGCAGGTCAAAGGGCTCGATGGAAACGTAGTGTTGCAGTGGGGCACCCGGAGCGGGCAGCGGCGATTGCGTGTTCATTTGGTGCTGCCGCCTTGCAAACGAATTCGCGGATCAAGTAGCGCCAGCGCCAGGTCGGAAATCAGGACGCCGATGACCGTCAGGAAGGCGAGGAACATCAGGAACGACCCTGCGAGATACATGTCCTGGCTTTGCAGCGCCTTGATCAGCATCGGCCCGGTCGTTTCCAAAGACAGCACGATCGCCGTGATTTCGGCACCGGAGATGATGGCCGGCAGGATAGAGCCGATATCCGAAATGAAGAAATTGAGCGCCATGCGCAGCGGATATTTGACCAGCGCCCTGAAGGGATGAAGGCCTTTGGCGTGCGCGGTCACGACATATTGCTTATGTAGCTCATCGAGCAGATTGGCGCGCAGCCGCCGGATCATGCTTGCCGTGCCCCCGGTGCCGATGATCAAGACCGGAATCCAGAGATGGGCGAGGATCGATTTCGCCTTGGCCCAGCTCATCGGCTCGCCGAGATATTGCTGGTCCATGAGATGGCCGATAGACGTTCCGAACCAGATGTTGGCGAAATACATCAGGATCAGCGCCAGCATGAAGTTCGGAATCGCAAGGCCGAGAAGGCCGAAGAAAGTCAGGCCGTAGTCGCCCCAGCTGTATTGATGCGTGGCGGAGTACATGCCGATCGGAAAGGCGATGAGCCAGGTAAAGATGATCGTGACGAAGGAAACCAGCACCGTCAGCCACATTCGGTCCCCGACGACGTCGCGAACCGGCAGCTCATATTCGAAGGAATAGCCGAAATCGCCGTGCAGCATCCCGCCGACCCAGTAGAAGTAGCGAATGACCGGTGGCTTGTCGAAACCATATTCCTTGCGCATCATCTCGATGCGATCGGAATCCACCGCTTCGCCCTGAGCCCGAAGCTCGGCAACATAGCTGTCGAAATAGTCGCCTGGGGGAAGTTCGATGATCGTGAACACCAGTGCCGATATGACCAGCAGCGTTGGAACCATCACGGCGATACGCCAGACAAAATATCGAAGCACGCTCAGGACTCTCCAAGCCAGAATGTATCCGGCATATAGACACCGAAATAGGCGGTCGGGTCGTAGCCGTAGAGCGCCTTGTCAGGCAGATTGCGCAGCCGCGAGGATGCCAGAATCGGCTGATGCGTTCCGTTTACCGTGCCGATCGAAAACACCTGATCGGTATAGATCGACAGCATTGAATTCCAGATCTCGGCGCGCTCCGTGGCTTCGGTCGATGCGTTCCAGCGCTTGAGTAAAGCCATCAACTCGACCACGGGCGGAAGATCGGGCGCTTCGCCGACCTTGCCACGGGACAAGTAGTGAGCACCCCAGAGCGGCCATTGCAGCTGGTCATCGACGGTGGGGGCGAGTTGGTAGGGGTTCATGTCGGCGGTCGGCACGCCATTGTCGATGCCCGACCACATCGACATCATGATCTGGCCACCAAGCGCGCGGCTGCGGAAGATGTCGCGCTGCGAAGTCCGGATGAACAGGGCGATGCCGATCTTGCGCCAGTGATCGGTGATGAGCTCGAGCGCGTCCGTTTCCAGCGTGCTTTCGCCGGCCGTTTCCACTACGAGCTGCGCCGGGCGTCCGTCGGGGAGTATCCGCAGGCCGTCATCGTCACGCGCCTGAAGCCCGACCTCGTCGAGCAGGGCATTGGCCTGGTCGGGATCATGGGCGACCCAGGCTTTCGCGAATTCCGGCCGGTAGAGCGGGCTCTCCGGCAGGACCGTATCGGCACTTTCCTGCGCCAATCCGTAGAACACAGCCAAATTGATCTCGCGCCTGTCCACAGCGAGCGAAAGTGCGCGGCGCACGCGCACGTCACGAAAAAGGCCACGCCACACCTGGTCGGCACAATTCAGATTGGGCAGCAGCGCCAGCCGCGAACCTTGTGTGCGTTTCCAGAGATGCATCTTCACCGGGTAGCGCTTCTCCGCATCCTTCAGGAAGGAGTAATCGGTGAAGTCAATTCCCATGCCTTGCAGGTCGCTCTCGCCCGCACCGGTCTTGGCGGAAATGATCGCCGACGAGCTGACATTCATGACAATCCGGTCGACATAAGGCAGTTGCCGGCCATTCTCGTCTATTCGATGAAAGAACGGGTTCCGCTCGAAGACGAACTGCTCAGCCGGCGGCTTGGTCCGGTTCTGCCAGGGATCGAGCGTCGGCAGTTCCGGGTTCTCCGGGCGATACTGCCGCGACATGCGGATATGCAAGAGCGTCCATTTCTGGGCCCGGTTCTCCTTCATTAGGCCGGCGAGCCGGAATGGATCTTGGTATTTCTTGTGGAACTGCTTGAGATAGGCGGCCGGCAGAACAAGCGATAGGGGCGAAGCAGCGGCGAGCTTGGGCAGGAAGTCGGGATTGGGCGCATCCCAACTATAGCGGACTGTCAACGGATCGACGATCTCGAAGCGTGGCGGCTTGCCGTCCGCCAGCAGGGCCGGGGCGAGCCCGCCTTGCGAAAGCTCATCGTTCAGCCAGACATCTTCCCAGCAATAGCGAAAATCCTCCGACGTCAGCAGGCTACCGTCAGACCATTTATGTCCTTCTCGTATCTTGAAAGTGAAGACACGATCATCCGCTACATCGAAGCTTTCGAGAATGTCGGCTTGCAGGTTAAGCTTTTCGTCATAGCCGACCAGGCGAGCGTACCCGTAGATCGTCATCATCCGGATATCTTTCTGGCTGCCGATGATCGTGCGCAGCGTGCCGCCATATTGGCCGGGCTGCCGGCCCATCGCAGCGAGATTCAACGCGCGCGGGCGCTTTGGCAGGCGTTCGGCGAGTGCCGGCAGCGCTCTGGCCTTCAGCTGCGGCTCAAGAAATTCCGGCTCCAGATCGCCGGCGCGCAACGTGCCCGGCAGAAATGCCGAAGCCATGAGTCCAAGGACGGTGCGCCGGCTGATCAATGGCGTAGCTCGCTGAAATCGGCCGAACGTCGGGCCAGCACGAGGTGGCCGCCGCCAAGATCGAGCGGCGACAGCATATCCTCGTCGCCCTCGTCGCGGAATTGCGGTCCCCATGCGCTGGTGTCGGAAGCGCCGCTGAGTTTCAGCGTCTTGAAATCCATCGGCCTGTCGAGATCGGGGAAAGGTACTGCGGCGACCAATGAGCGCGTGTAGGGGTGGACCGGTTTCCTAAGCAGAATTTCGCGCGGCGCGAGCTCGACGATACGCCCGCCGCACATCACCGCGATACGGTCTGCCATGTAGTCCACCACCGCGAGGTTGTGGGATATGAACAGGTAGGTCAGGCCCAGTTCTTTCTGCAGGTCCTTCAGAAGGTTCAGGATCTGCGCCTGGACAGAGACATCGAGTGCCGAAACCGGCTCGTCGCAGATCAGGAGTTCAGGCCCCAGCGCCAACGCGCGCGCGATGCCGATACGCTGACGCTGCCCGCCGGAGAAACTATGCGGATAACGCTTTATGAAGCGCGGGTCGAGCCCGATTGCCTGCATCAGGCTCTTGACCGTGGCGAGTCGGGACGCGGCATTGCCACGTCGATGGATTTCCAGCGGCTCGCTCAAAATGTTCTCCACCGTCATGCGGGGTGAAAGCGACGAAACCGGATCCTGGAATACCATCTGGATTTTCGCGCGCAGCATGCGCAGGGCGTCTCCCTCGGCTTCCAAGACGTCGATCGGACCATCGCGGCCATTGAAGATCACAGAGCCGCCGGTAGGGGTGACAGCCCGCATGAGGATCTTGCTGACGGTGGTTTTGCCGGAGCCGCTTTCGCCGACAAGACCCAGGCACTCACCCCGCCTGATATCAAAGCTCACGCCGTCCACGGCGCGAACAGAGGTTTGATGATCTCCGCCGAACCATCCGGACTTGCGGATCGTGAAGGTCTTTGTCAGATCGCTGACCGATAGCAGGAGGTCGTTCGGCCCCTTCGATGCCGGCGCCGTCTGCTTGCCGAGCAGGTTCCCGACATTCACCGGCACCTCGCGGAGCGCCTTTAGCCTTTCGCCGGGCTTCAGGTCGAAATGCGGAACGGCTGCCATCAGGCCCTTCAGGTAAGGGTGGCCCGGCCGGCGGAATATCGCCTCCACGGGTCCCGCTTCCATGATCTCGCCATGGTACATGACCACCACCTCGTCGGCGACATTGGCGACTACGCCAAGGTCGTGCGTGATCAGCAGCATCGCCATGTTCAGCTTCGTCTGAAGCTCGCGCAGCAATTGCAGGATTTGCGCCTGGATGGTCACGTCCAACGCCGTCGTCGGCTCGTCGGCGATCAACAGGGCGGGCCGGCAGATAAGCGCCATGGCGATCATGGCGCGTTGACGCAATCCTCCCGAAAGTTCAAAGGGATACATGTCATAGGCGCGCTTGGGGTTGGGAAAGCCGACAAGGCCGAGCATTTCCTCGGTCCGCGCCTTGCGCTCCACCCGGGCCATGGGCGTATGAATCTGCAGGGATTCGCTGACCTGATTGCCGATCGTATGCAGCGGCGACAGCGATGTCATCGGCTCCTGAAATATCTTGCCGATGCGGCTGCCTCTCAACGCCCGGATTTCGGTTCCGTCACGCGGCATCTGCAGGATATCCTGCGTCGTACCGGGCTTTTTTGGATCGGAAAACAGGATACGGCCGCGAACATGGGCTGTGTTCGGCAAAATGCCCATCACTGCCTGGCTGAGAACCGATTTTCCGGAACCGGACTCGCCCACAAGCGCGGTAACCTTGCCGGGCAGGACGCGAAGATTTGCACGCCTGACAGCATGCAACGGTCCCCCTATAATGGCAAAAGAGATGCCAACATCCTCGATCCGCAGCAGATCAACGCCCAAATTCATTCTCACACCAGCCCCCACTCTGGCACGTCCAGAAGGCGAGACTAACGCATTGCCAGCCTAGAGCAACTTGGATTCGAACAGTCGCCAGTTCCCTGGCGGAACCGGCGACCGGACTGCATACCAAACGCGTTCGGATCAGAGCGTGGCGGTTACTGGAGCTTCCTCGGGTCGCCCGCGGACGGCCGCGCGGCATTGCGATGAAGCAGCATGACCTGCTCGGCGTCCGATATGCGGTCGTAAATCGGCTCCAGCGCACCATCTTCGTCGAGCGACAGAGCACCCGACAAATCGGGTGAAAGCACCGTTAGCTTCTGCCTGATGCCCGCCAGTTCCTCCATGCCGAGCGCCAGCCAGTTGTTGGCGCCGCAATAGCTGGCGAAGTCTTTGCTGGCGAGAACGCTGTGCGGATATTTCTTGGTCAGGGTCTGGAGGCGCTGGACCTCGTTTACAGCCGAGCCGAAGACAGAGAATGTGAGCCGGTCGGTAAGCCCGACATTGCCGAACATCACATTGCCGACATGCAGCCCGATACCATAGTTTATGTCGCTCAATCCCTGCTGCTTTCTGCGCAGATTAAGATCCATCATGCGCGCGGTGGCCTTGTGCGCTGCTGCAAGAGCAGCCTGGCAGGCGATCTCGGACTGTGAACGGTGCCTTGCGCAAGGGTAGACGGCAATGAAGCCATCACCTATGAAACTCATGATCTGCCCACCCTTGCGATTGAAAGGTGCAGCAGCGGCGTCGAAAAACTGGTTCAGCGTATCGATATAGACTTCGCGGCCGGAGGTTTCGGCAAGTCTTGACGACCCGCGCATGTCGCCCATGACCAGTGCCGCCCGGATTGTATCACCCTCGCCGCGCTTGATCTGGCCTTCGAGCACGCGCCTGCCGGCGTCGCCGCCGAGATAAGTGGTCATCATGTTGTCGGCAAGCTTGGTGAGCACCGCCATCTTGGTTGCGATAGCGAGATGGTTCTGGATACGCAGCAGCGCCGAAATCATGCTGTCGCTGAAGCCTGCAGCACTGTCGGTGGACCAAGACCCGATCATGCCCTGACTGGTGTTGCCGCTGAAGGGATGGACAAAAGCCATGTAATCGGTGACGCCCATCAGCTTGAGGTCATCGAAAACAGGAAATTCCGACGGCACCGACGGGTCGAGCCGGCGCCGCAGATGGTCCAGCTTATGGCTGAGCAGATGGTAGTATGGGCTGGTCAGGAATCTGTCGGAATGAACGCCGTTCTCCTTGCGGAAGCCTTCCACTTCCAGGCCCTGGCCGCGGAGCCAGGTGAAGCCGAGCGCGTCATAAAGCGGATGAAGCATCGAAAAGCTCAAATGCACCCGCTTCAACGGCAGGCCGGCAGCAGCCAGCCGTTCACAAAAGCCCCTTACCAATGTTTCCAGGTCGTTGCCCGCCAACGCCGATTGGGTCAGCCAATCGGCAACCTTATCCATGAGAATGGCAGAAATTTCTGCTTGCGCTGTGCTCATGCTATCTCGAAATCTCCTTGATCCGCCACAAATTCGCCGGCTCGGACGCCGTCAGGCCTTCACCACCGTCTCTCGGGCTAGCCCGAGGCGGCCAAAAACATTGCGTGTGTCGACGATCAGTAGAGCGTGATCCGCGATCGCCTGATAGTCGATCGCGTCGTGGTCGGTTGCAACGACGACAGCGTCGAAATCCTTCAAGGCCACCTCGGTCAATTCGACCGAGCGACGCCCCTTGATCGCCATATGCTCCCGTGTGGCCGGGATTTCGGTAACATGCGGATCGTGGAATTCCGCCTTGCCGCCCCATTCCTCGATGAGTTCAATGAGCCGCAATGAGGGGCTTTCGCGGATGTCGGGCACATTCTTCTTATAGGCGAGCCCGATGATGAGAATGCTCGAGCGGCTGAGCGCCTTGCCGCAGCGCCGGTCCAGCGCCTTCGCCAGTTCATCGACCACATGACGCGGCATGGCCGTGTTGATCTCTGCCGCCAGCTCGATGAAGCGGGTCGGCAGTTCGTATTCGCGAGCCTTCCACGTCAGGTAGAAGGGATCGATCGGAACGCAGTGCCCGCCAAGTCCAGGGCCGGGATAGAAAGGCATGTAGCCGAAGGGCTTGGTCTTTGCCGCCTCGATCACCTCCCAGATGTCGATTCCCATCGCACCGAGCACGATCTTCAACTCGTTGACGAGGGCGACGTTGACCGAGCGGAAGATGTTTTCCGTCAGCTTGACCGCCTCGGCGGTCGCCGTGGTGGAAACCGGAACGACGGTCTTGACCACGCCATGGTAGAAAGCCTGCACGAGCGTCGCCGCTTCAATGCCGTCACCTGCCACGACCTTGGGGATCGTCGCGACTTCAAAGCTGCGGTTGCCGGGATCCTCGCGTTCGGGCGAGAAGCCGAGGAAGAAATCTATCCTCGACTGCAAGCCGGTTTTTTCCAGGATGGGCTTGATCACGTCGTCGGTGGTGCCGGGATAGGTGGTCGATTCCAGCACGATCAGCTGGCCGAGACGCAGATGCTTCGCGATGGTGCCTGCGGTGTTCCTGACAAAGGAGAGATCCGGCTCGCGGTGTTTCGTCAGTGGTGTCGGAACGCAGATGATGATGACATCGCAGACGGCCAGTTCGGCAAAATCCGCAGTGGCGCGGAACTGTCCGCTTGCCACCTGGCCGGCAAGAGCTGTCGACGTCACCGCCTCGATGTAGGATTGGCCGTTGTTCAGGCTCTCGACCTTCTGGCCTTCGATGTCGAAGCCGGAAACCGGGAAGCCGGCGCGTGCGATCGCAACCGCCAGCGGCAACCCGACATAGCCCAGTCCGATCACGCCGACTTGCGCGGCACGCGTCGAAATCCGGTTCAGAAGACGGTCATATGTCGATCGTGAGGCGTCCAAAAATCTGCTTCCCGTCAATTCGGACAGGCCGTCCGCTTCCATGGTGAGGCTCACCGCTCACAAGAGCCCCGAGGCATATTGCGGAAAATCGATGTCCGCAAGCGTCAGACCGGCACCTTCGCCTTAAGGCTTGCGGCAGCCATCGCATAGCCGCCGGCGGCGCCATCGATGAAATGAACGTGATCGCGCTGCAGCGGCGATGCGACGAGGCATGTCATCAAGGCCGATTTCTGGCGGTGCAGGCCATAGTTGCAGATGCCCGCCTCTTCCGCCTGTTTCAGCCGGTCCTCGATCCGTTGCAACACATCCGCGTCAACGTCGATGGTCATCTTCAAGCCATCGTCGAACTTCCGGAAATCCGAATTGCTGGCCACTTCGCGTTTGTAGATCTTCGGATCGAATCTGCCGATCGTCCAGCCATATCTATCCGTAACAGCCGTAAGAGTCATTAGGAACACTATCCACAGCTTCGACAGCCACCGCCGTCCTGCCGGCGCCGTGGCTCGCGCTTCGATATCGAGGCCGGCGGGCAGCATACTGTAGTCCGGCCCGTTCACCGGCACCGGGTGGCCATCGCGTTCCTGCCTGCCGGCAAGGGCGATGATGTCGGAAACCAGAAACTGAAAACCGCGCAAGTCGCGCGACGCCCCCGGTATGGCTATGATCGAGACGATTTCGCCATGGCGGGCTTCGATCGGGTTCCAGCGGCACGAGAGGCCGGTCAGGTCCGGCCGCGCGCCGGCCGGCGCAGGATCGATGCGGTAGCGCCCCGCTTTCATCTCGGCTTCCGCCCAACTGCCACCACCTCCGGCGAACATGGCATAGAAGACCGCATCGGAGGCCTGGAACCTCGCCACGCGAACGTCGAGGCCTTGCGCTCTTATATCCTTTATCGGCACGATTGCGGCACGCAAGGTCAGGTCCAGTTCGTCCGCCACCCATCTCTGGACAGCCGCCAGCGCGTTGCGGGTGATCTCCAGCGCCGAGCCGGGAAACGCCACGAGCGCACCGTCGCCGCCGAAGACAAAGGGAAGATCTTGCCTACCCAGCGCATTGAGCAGCGCCGAAATGACGCTGGCACCGGCCATATTGACGGTTTTATAGCGCCCCGCCTCGATCGCCTTGGTCGAGCCGACGATGTCTGCGGTGGCCAGCGCCCAGCCATCGGGGAGAGGCCGATAGTTATCGATATCGGCAACGCTTTCGAACTTTGCGAAGACCGGCAGAGAAGCGACAAACGGATCGGACGCGGCAGCTGTTTCCATGAGCATCAAATAGCACATTCCAGTGCTTGAGGGTGAAGTCGATCATGCTTCGAAATTGACTTGCGCAGGCTTTCCGATGATAGGGTCCGGCGATGCGAATTGCCTTCTACGCGCCGCTGAAGTCGCCCAATCATCCCGTTGCCTCCGGCGACCGCCAGATGGCACGGATGCTGGTCAAGGCACTGGAGCATGGAAGGCATAGCGTCGAATTGGCATCCGAATTGCGCTTCTATCTACGCGAACCGGATTCGAAAAGTTTCGATGCGCTCAAGATCGAGGCCCGGGAGGAAGCCGCGCGGCTGGCAAGGCTTTGGGATCGTGACGGCAAGCCCGATCTGTGGTTCACCTATCATCCCTATTACAAGGCACCCGACCTGATCGGGCCCGAACTGGCGTTGGCCTTTGGTGTCCCCTATGTGACAGCGGAAGCCTCCTATTCGAGGCGGCGCAACACCGGTTTGTGGGCCGATACGCAAGCGTTGGTGGCGCGAGCCGTCGAACAGGCGGCGCTGAACATCTGCTTCACGCAAAGGGATCGTCAGGGACTGGCAGATGCGGTACCCGACGCCGCTTTCGGCATGCTTTCGCCCTTCATCGACACATCGCTATTCCGGGAAACGCCGGCGCGGGGTTGTCCGTCGCGCCTCGTTACCGTCGCCATGATGCGCCCGGGCGACAAAGTCGAAAGCTATGGCATGCTGGCGCAGGCGCTCGGTTCGATCGGTCACCTGCCCTGGACGATGTCGGTCGTCGGGGACGGACCTGCCCGCGAGGAGATCAAAGCGCAATTCGCCGGCTTGCCCGCCGACCGTATCGAATGGCTTGGCGCGATTGAGCCAGCCGCCGTGCCGGATGTCCTCTACAGTGGGGGAATTTACGTCTGGCCGGGTTTCGGCGAGGCCTATGGCGTTGCCTATCTTGAAGCACAGGCCGCCGGCCTTCCGGTTGTGGCTCAGGACATCGCCGGCGTGCCGGAGGTCGTGCGGGATGGCCAGGCCGGGTTTCTCACCCCGCCGGGCGATGTGGCGGCGTTCGCTTCTGCCATTGAAAGGCTTCTGGCCCGTAACGACGAAAGATCCATCATGGCCGCAGAAGCCAGACGTTTCATCCTCGAAGAACGTTCTATCGGTGCTGCGGCGGCGCGTCTGGCCGAACTTCTTGCAAAGATCCCGGCCTCATGACATCCGATCAGATCTGGCAACCCTTGGTGGAGGAACTGGCGAGCCGGCAACGGGCGGACCGTAAGGCAGAGTTCTGGCTGCGCGACGATGACGCCGTGGATCCGACGCCTGCGCTTGATCGGTTGCTCGACCTCACTGGTGAATTCGCGGTTCCGGTGACTCTGGCCGTCATTCCCGCCCTGACTGACGAGAAGCTTGTCGTTCGGCTTGACGAGGCGCCGCATGCCACGGTCGCCATCCATGGCTGGGCGCACCGAAATCATGCGCCCGAGGGCCAGAAGAAGCAGGAGCTCGGCGCGCATCGGCCACGCGAGGCGGTGCTCGATGATGTGGCTCGCGGGCTGGCGCACGTAACCGGCCTGCACGGCGCACGTGCCGTTCCGATGCTGGTGCCACCCTGGAACAGGATCGACGCCGGCTTGGTATCCGACCTTGGATCGATAGGATTTTCGGCATTGTCGGTCTACGGGCCGCCAATGCCGGCTTCACTTGCGGTCATCAACAGCAATGTCGACATCATGGATTGGCATGGCACGCGCGGGTGCCGCGATCATGGCCTGTTGGTTCAGGCTATCATCGCGCACTTGCAGCATGCATTCGATAGGGGCGAACCGGTGGGCCTGCTCACCCACCATCTCGTACATGATGAATCGGCCTGGCTCTTCCTCGAACGGCTGTTCACAGTCACCGCACAGACTGAAGCCTGCGCATGGCTTCCGATCAGGACATTGATCGGGCGCAGCGCCGGTGGAACAATTCCAGGAAAGTGTGAACGGTTTCCGTCCGGAATTGCGTCAAGACAAAGAGATAGAGGAAAATAGCTCAGCGCTTTTTGCGCAATGAGACTGGAATGTTGAGCGTCTGGCCATCCCGCGCGGCAAAAGCGCCGGTAAACCTGTCCTTGGCCAGTTTCTGGATCTTGTCCAGTTCCTTGTCGGTGCGTGTCGGATCGTGGTGAAACAGCGCAAGCCTCCGCGCACCTGCCGCCTCACAGAGTTTGACGCCCTGTTGCCACGTCGAGTGCCCGTAACCGCGGCGGCGTTCCATTTCCTCCTCGGTGTAGGTGCAATCGTAGATGACGAGGTCGGCATCTTCGATCAGGCCGAGCACCGTCTGATCGAGTTTGTCCGGGTCGTGCTCAGTGTCTGTGATCACCGCCACGACGCCGCCACCCCATTCGACCCGGTAGCCTATGCAGCCGCCCGGATGCATAAGACTGCCGGTTCGGACCACCACCCCTTCGCGCGGGCGAAGCACGTCTCCGGATACGAAATCGCGATAGTCGAGGCTTGCCTTGCAGGCCTCCAATTTCACCGGAAACCACGGCGGCCGCATGAACTCATCGACCATCTGCCGGGTCGTCATGTGTCCTGCAAGATGCCCGGACCAAAGCGTAACCTTGGCGCCCCGGTCATAGATCGGCGCAAAAGACGGCAGCCCGATGATGTGATCGTAATGGCAATGGGTGAAAAGCAGGTCGAAATCGGTCACGCCCAACGCCTGAAGCGCCGCGCCGGCAGGCCGTAGGCCAGAGCCTGCGTCGAACAGAAGCGTATGCTTGCCGCATCGCATCTCGACGCAGATTGAGTTGCCGCCATAGCGAGAGAATTCTGGCCCTGATACCGAAATGCTGCCGCGGACACCCCAAAACCTGACCTGGAAAACGTTGTCGTCCATGCTACCCCTTCGCCCATCATATCCAAACAACTGCTGCTAGGCGAGACAGGCTTTCTCCGGGTGATCTTCTCAGCGAGAGGACAGTGCCGTCACGACGGCGAGGATCGAGCGCACGTCCTTCGTTATTTGGCGCTTCGTGCGTCGATGAGATCCGCGGTCGTATGGCTTAGGCGATCGGCAAGAACCCGCAATATCTCGATGGTCATTTCCGGGAACTCCCTCATAAGCCTCAGGAAATGATCCTTGCGGATTCTCAGGGCTTCCAGCGGACTTGCCGCTCTGACGGTGGCAGTGCGGGAGCTGTTGCACAATATGGCGATCTCGCCAACGATCGAATTTGGCTCCAGTTCGGCAACTTTTATCGGTCCGCTGTCGGAATCGACAAGAATATCCGCCCTGCCTGAAAGGATGACATAGGCGGCGTCTCCCTCGTCGCCCTGCCGGAAAAGGATCTGGCCGGCGCTGTAGCTCACACGATCGGATGTGAACGCAAGCAGCTTGAGCTTTGTCGGCTCGATGGCAGAGAACAAGGGAACGCGTTGCAGCATTCCAACTTCATCCTTGAGCAGCATTGTCGCAAACCTTCCAAAATTCGCGTTTGCCAGACTAGAGCAACGGACGCCCAGATGGAATCAATTCTCTTTCCGGGATGGCGAGACAAACCACGCGAAAGGTGGCGAGCCCGATGTCGTGCACCGGCAGAATGATCCCATCTGAATGTCCGTTGCTCTATGACAACAGTTCCTTGAAGATACCGTTCCCTGCCAAAAGTGTCTCGTGTGTTCCGTCTTCCGCCAATTGACCCGAGTCGAAGACGATAACGCGATCGAACATCATCGCCATTGCCGGATTCGTCACGACCCACACAATTGCCGGCGAATGGCCGTCGCGCCTGGCTTCCTCGAGCACATTTCGCAGCACCTTATCCTGCATGCGCTGGTCGAGCGCCGACAGCGGCCGGTTGAGAATGAGAAAATCGGGACGCTTGAGCAAGGCCCGGGCAACATCGAGCTTCTGTCGCTGTCCACCGGTCAGCCGCCTGCCGCCGGAGCCGACGTTGAAGTCCAGGCCGACATCCAGAAGTTCGCCATAAAGCCCAAGTTCGTCAAGAATGTCATAGACGATGGAGCGTATGCGGTCGGGCGCGTCGGGATGATTGTTGCCCACACGCCCGAACAGGACATTATCCATGACGGTGGCCGCGGCAATGTATTTGGCAGGATCATACCGTTCGACCGCATTGTGCAGCTCGGGCGGCAGGTCTTCATAGAACCGGTTGCGTGCAGCGACGATCTTGCTCATCAGCTCGTCGCTCAGCAGGCCGAAGCGGTGCCGGGGCTCGATGTAGGCAAAGCTCAAGGTAACGATCATGGCGCGATCGTTCTCCGAAACCGCCTCGTAGGGACGGTTCTTGAGCCGTTGCAGCAAGGTTTCGTAGGCGGGTATCTCCTCCGCGCTCATGAAGGCGAGCTGCTGGAAGAACTGGTGATCGGGCGGCAGGTCGGCAAACAGCTCGATCGCCTGTTTGGCGATCTCCAAGCCCATTTCGTAGAGCGTTCGGTCGAGGCCGGCTTGCCTCAGCACGGAAGCAAAATAGGGATTGGCCGCCAGGGCCCTGTCGGCCAGTTCAGGGCCGGCGGCAGCGCCGAAGAGCAGGTTTTGGCCGATCGTTGCTTCCTTGTTGTAGGCGCCCGGTTCGAAAGGAACCACCAGTCCGCTCAGCCCCTCTTGTTCCAGCCGGGTCCGCAGCGCCGCACGCAGTTCGACGATCCGCCTGGCAAGCTCCGTGTGACGCGTGAGGTCGGCCGAAGAGCGCAAGCCGAGATCCAGAATGTCACGCGACAGAACAACCGCGTCGAGCACCCGGCGCACGGCTTCAAAGAGGTCGTGCGGGCCGGTAGCGCCAGCGGAAGCATAGTTGATCCAGTCGCTGTGGATATCAAGATCCGGATTGCCCGACCGGCGCGCCTCGTGAATGTTCCAGCGTTGCTGATCTGCCGCAGCACCGTCATAAGGCACCGATGTCAGCGGCGCATGCTTCAACCCGTAGAGCAGGTTGTCGCGGAGGCTTGCCTGGAACAGGAAAACATCCGACGAGGCATACGACATGCGCCGGCCGGTTACTGCTTCGGGGAGTTCAAGCAGGTCGTCGGTGCCCGAAGCGACCCTTCCGCTGTCCGGCCAGGTCAGCCGCGCGAAGGCTTCTGCAAGCGCCTCCGCTCCACCTGTTGCGGTACTGACCAGTGCCACCGTCTCACCCGGCTTGACCTGGAGGGAGATACGGTTGAGGAGCATTGCACCACCATCGTCTGCTACGGACAGATTGATCGCCGACAGCGGCTTGGTCATCGGATCGGGATCGTCGATCGTCAATGCCCCGATTTTCGGCGCGATGAGACCTTCGACGGTGAACTGTTCAACGACCTGTTGATATTTGACCTGGACATCCTGCCGATCCTGATCCCAGTCGATCAGTTCCTTCATCGGTCCGGGCAGGTCCTTGTAGGCGCCGATCACGGCCACGAGCTGGCCGACGTCCAGCCGCCCCTCAAGGACCAGATACCCGCCGATCATGTAGAACAGAAAGGGCGTGAGCTGCGCGAGAAAATTGTTGAGGAACTTCACCATGAATTTCCATTGGTAAAGATCGAAGCGGATCTTGAAGATGAGCCCGAGCCGGGCAGCTATGTCGGCGCGCTCGTAGTTTGATGTATCGTGGACGTGAACCGCGCCGATGCCGTCGACGATTTCGCCAACCCGGCCCGAAAGCGCGCGCGCCGTCAACTGCCGTTGGCGCCCGAGCACGATCAGCCGCCGCCGCATTCGCGGGATGAGCACGATCTGGATCGCCACGATCACGACCGCTATCATTCCGAGCCAGACGTTCTGGATCATGATGAACAGCATGGCCGTCAGCGCTTGGCCGCCGAGCAGTACCGGCTGCAGGAAGGCGTCGCCGATGAAGCCGCCCAGCGGCTCCACCTCGTCCTTCACCATGGTCGCCACTTCGGCGGATTTCACCCGCTTGAAATAAACCGGCGGAAAACGCAGCACACGGTCGACCAGATCGAAGCGGATACGCCGCAGCATGCGTTCGCCGAGGCGGCCCTTGTAGGTGTTGATGTAGAATTTGAACAGGCCGTTGATGACGACTAGCAAGAGGAACACAAGGCTCAGGGCAAACAGGGTCTCCTTGCGGTCGAGCTGAAAACCGGAGAAGAACTGGACCTCTCCAACGAACGGCAGGTTATAGTGTAGCCTCATGAATGGCTGGGTCGCGCCCGGTTGCTCGAAGCCGCGACCTTGGATCGGTCCGTTGACGATCAGCTTCGGCAGGTCGAAGGACATGAAATACGGGATCATCGAAAGCACGACGATCATCAATATCCAGAGTTGCTGCTTCTTGGTGTGCGTCCAGATATAGCGGGCTAGGCTGGCTTCCATATGCGACTGTGGACCCTTCAGTTGGAAGGATGCAGGATGTAAAAGCACCTGCTGGCGAATGGCGTATCGGCAATTTCTTCATCGCCAACGACAAGCTCGAAGCTGCTGTGCACGGACATTGTCCTGCGCTCAACGATGCAAGAAACCTGCGAGGCGGCGCGATCCAGTTCCGACGCATGGTCGATGGCATCGACATGGGCATTGTTGATCGGCGAAGACAGCGGCTGGCCAAACGGTCCGCGGCTTTCGTAGGGCTTTGGCGAACAGCCGAGCGGCACGAGGCCGCAGCTGCGCGGCTGGTGCTGGCGGATGGACGCCGATGATCCGGACAGATGCAACAGGCTCTCTCCGGCACCGGGCAATAGCCAAGCGGCTTGCAGCATGATCACGTCCGCGGAATCAAACAGTCTTGCGGGAGGCAAGATTGCGTTGTGTCGCCCAAAATCCCAACATACAAGACGAATTATGATGGATGTCACGCAACCACGCAATGCCATGGACTGGCACGAGCAAGCCTTAGACCTCACGCGGGGAATTGCTGCTTATGTCAACTGCCCTCTCGTGGCAGGGCTGGCGCGGGTCGTCGCCAAGCATCCGAAGGCCGATATCGCCAACGCCTTCAACCACAAGCAGGTCGCCTGCAAGATGTGGGCGCTCGACAGGCTGTTCGAAAGCGGCGGCGGCCGCTTCGGACGCATATGGGTTCTGGGTGGATGGTACGGCGTATTGCCGGCAATGCTTTTCAACGACGCCCGCTTCGACATCGCGGCGGTCGATAGTATCGACATCGATCCCGAAGTCGCGCCGGTCGCCCGGACCCTCAACCGGGAAGCCGGCGACCGGTTCCGGGCGCTGACGGCAGATATGTACGCACTCGACTATGCGGCCGGGCGGCCCGATCTGATGATCAATACGAGCTGCGAACACATAGCCGATCTGCGCGCCTGGCTTGCTCTGCTTCCGCCGGGCACGAATGTACTGCTGCAATCGAACGATTATTTCAGCGAGCCGACGCACATCAACTGCGTGGCTTCGCTTGCAGCCTTCGAGGAAATGGCGGCGCTACGGGAGGTGCGGTTCTCCGGCGAACTGCCGACAAAAAATTATACGCGCTTCATGCTGATTGGAACTGTTTAATGCATTTCGCCCAAAAGCGCGTAGCGGTTTGGGCCAACGACACGCATAAAAACAGGACTTGAAGCGCGTCGCACGAATCTCACCAGACGCGACGCGCGTTAGGGCATTTGCAGGAAAGTGTGGAAACGGCTTTCCGTCCGGAATTGCGTCAAAACAAAGAGACAGAGCGGTTCTGCGTGAAACGATGAACCGCTCTAGGATCTATCGTCTGTTTAATCATGAACTTTTCCGAAACCGGGCCCCACGTTTAGGGACCATGTTCGATGCCGCTCGCGCAGGATTTGCGCGGAGCGACGCGCGCCTTCCAGATCGAGACGATGCGCAGATGGCGTCGGTTCCACAAGCGCTTGTTCGACCGCTTGCGCCAAACCTTCAGGCGTCAGGTCCTTTTCCATCAGCACCGTTGCAAGACCGAGTTCTTCGAGCATCAGGGCGCGAACCGTCTGTTCGGTTTCCCCGCCGGCTGCAAATGGGACGAGCAGGGAGCGACAGCCCGCGCGCAGGACATCGCAGACCGTGTTGTAACCCGCCTGCGAGACTGACAGGCGGGCGCCGGTCAGCAGGCTGGCGAAATCCTCGCGGAACCGGAAGATGGACAGGCCCGGCGTGGCATCGCGTGCGATCGCGTCAAACTCGTCTTTCGGCAGGTTTGGGCCGGTGATCAAACACCATTTCCAAGCGTTGTTGGCATTCCGCGCCGCTGCGATGGTGGATCTGACAAGGCTCTTTCCGGCAGCCCCGCCGCCAACTGACACCAGAACGTCGAAGCGCTCGGAGGCCGCGGGCGACGGCGGCGCGGCAACGAGCCCCGTGTAGGTGACCTCGGCCCTGATCGCCCCAGCCAGTGGAAATGTCTTGTCGATGGTTGCGAAAGCCGGATCGCCGTGGACCATAACAAGATCGAAATGCCCGTTGATGAGATCGACCGTTTCCTCGTTTCGGCCCAGCTTGACGCGCTCCTGGAGGATATCACGGACGGACGTCGCCAGCAGCGGTCTGGGCGACGTCGCGTCGATGGCCTCGATCAGCGGCAAGAGTTCGAAACGCATCTGCCGGCGTCCAAATGGAAACGCCTCGACAATGACGATATCAGGCCTGCAATCCCGGAATGCCTGCAGCAGCATCTCTGAACGCCATTTCTTGAAATCATCGTCGATCGGGTTGCCTTGCAGGTCGACAAGTCCCGAAAATCCTTCATCACCGGAGGTGACAGGTGGCAGAGTTACAGATTGTACACCCAGTCCCGGAAACCCGGCGATCGGCGCTCCGCCGGTCACGACGGTAACGTCAAACCCGTCATCGACCAGAGCCGCCGCAATGCGGCTGGCGCGCGCGAGATGGCCGATGCCGAGCAGGTGCTGGACATAGAAGAAAGCGCGCAGCCGCTTCATTCGGCGGCCCGCCACTCCCGCTCGAACAGTTCCTTGAGCTGTCCAATGCTTGCCATATGATCGAAATTGCCGCGCACGCGCCGCTCTGCGGCGTCGCCGAGGCGGTCGCGGAGCACGGGATCACGGATCAGGCGCTCCAGCGCCTGTGCCAGGGCAATCGGGTCTTCCGTCGGAACCAGCAACCCCGTTTCATCCGGCGATAAAAGCTCCGGCACGCCGGAAATATCGGTCGACACGCAGGCAAGCCGCTGGCTAGCCGCCTCCACCAGAACGTTCGGCAGACCGTCGCGGTCGCCAGTTGCGGTGATCCTGCAGGCCAGGGCGAAGATGTCGGCACGGCGGTAGTGCTCAAGCACCTCCTCCTGCGCAAGCGCGCCTTTCCAAGAGACGCGACCATCCAGGCCGAGCTTTTGCGCCAGCGCCTTGCACCGTTCCAGTTCTTCGCCGCCGCCGATATGCTCGAAACGCCACGCCAAATCGCCGGGCAACAGGGCAAGGGCCTCCAGCAACGTATCGTAACCTTTCTTTTCAACGGCGCGCCCGACACTCAGAACGACAACCGGTTCGTCCGGAGCCGAGCCGTCATGCTGCTTTCGCGCCTCGCCGAAACTGCCGAAGCGATCAAGGTCGAGCCCATGATAGCTCAGATGCACAGACGAGTTGCCGTTAGCGAGTTTTTTCAGACGATCGAAGCCGGTTTTCGTGCAGGTGACCGTCCAGCGCGCCGAGGAAAGCTTGCCGGCCAGATCCCAGTCCGCCGAAGTCCAGATGTCCTTGGCATGGGCAGAGCAGGTCCAGGGCTGGCCACGAAGCTGGCTGGCATAGCGCGTCACCGATGCAGGCGTGTGCGCGAAATGTGCATGCAGCCAGCCCGCGTTTTCCGGCCATTCGGCCGCCAGCACGAGCGCTTGCCCGAAGCGGCGCGCGCGATTGCGCGTAAAGTCGCGGGGCATATCGGCAGCCAGCGATCCGAGCGCGCGCCAGAAGCCCGGACGCAGCACATAGGCAAACAGCGAGCGAAGCACGCGCAGCGGCTCTTCATGCAGATATTCCGGCAGATAATGGACGGGCGCTTTGATCTCGTCATGCACGGGGTGGCGTTTTTCGTCGGTCGGCCGCCTGAGCGCGACGAGTATCAGGTCGAACCCCGCACGCTCAAGACCGAGCAGTTCCTGCGCGATGAAGGTTTCGGACAGCCGCGGATAACCCTTCAGAACCACGACGATCTTGCGATGTTGCAACTCAGGTCATTCCTTCAATGACCGAAAGGTGATGGCCGGCCCGCCGGTCGAGCAGTTCCGCAACGATTTCGGAAATATGAGGCAGCCCTTCCAGCGTCAGATGCGGATTGCTCTGCGATGGGCGGGGCCGGTCCGGCAGCACCTTCAGTGCATCAGCAAACCGCCGGGAATCCTCGGCTTCTTCCGGCAAAAGCATCTCGATGAGGCCGAGTTCGGCTGCGCGCCGTGCGCGGATCAGTTGTTCCCGGCGGGGCTCGACGCGCGGCACGATCAGCGCCGGCTTGTCGAAAGACAGTATCTCGCAATAGGTGTTGTAGCCGCCCATCGCCACTACCGCCTTGGCGCCGGCAATCAGGTCTTCCATGCGGTTGTCGAACTCGATGATCTTGATGTAAGGGATCTTGGACCCCTTCTTGAGCAGCTTGTTGCGCTTGCGCGCCGGCATGTAAGGCCCAAGCACGATCAGGGCTCTATGCTGCAATTGCGGATCCTGCTGATAGGCATCGATGACGTCGTGGATCAGATCGGCGCCGTCACCGCCGCCACCGGTAGTAACGAGGATATAGTCGCCCTCGGGCCGGTGGCCGGGCAACTCGTTCCGCTGCAGGCTCCGTTGCAGGAACCCGACGAACCTCATCTTTGCCCTGACAGCCGGGGGCACATCCAAGCCCGTCAACGGATCGTAGAAATCCGGCGGACCATAGGCCCAGACCTTGTCATAGAAGACGCCTATCTTGCGCATCACGTCTCTGCGTGCCCACTCTGCTTCGAGCAGATGCGGCGCATCCATCACCTCGCGCAGGCCAAGCACCAGCGTGGTGCCCCGCGTCTTGAGGTAGGACAGCGTGTCCTCAATCTCACCGCGCAGGCCGAGCGGTTCCTTGTCGACGATGAAGATATCGGGCCGGAAGGTCTCAGCTGTATGGCGGATGATCGACTGGCGCATCCTTAGCGTCTCATGCAGATCGATGTCCTTTTCCAGCGAGGTGTATTCGCCGTTGCGCAGCTTGATGACGCTGGGGATCTTCACGAAGTCGACACGGGCGCGGTAATCGAAGGCGCCAGCTATAGTCGCACCCGAAATGATGAGCACCTGAAGTCCGCGGAAATCCTCGACCAGTGAATGCGCGATAGTCCGGCAGCGCTGCAAATGGCCGAGCCCGAACGTGTCGTGGCTGTACATGAGAATTCGAGCGTTTTCTGCGTGCTGGGTCATTGTTGAACGTCTCTTAGAATTCTCGCCTTGAGGACCGTGAGCGACCCGCAGGATTCGAAATCATCCTCGCGGGTCTACCGACCTGTTCTGAAACATGAGGGCGCAATTTTCAATTCGTATTACAAAGAGGGTCCATATGCTGAAACCAGGAAGCTACGTCTGCTCAGCGGCCTGCTTGCCACGTGGTCCAGAAGAACCTGCATCATTTCACTGGTATTGACCATCTCGGATTCTCGGCGGCCTTGACCGCTGCGAAAAACGTGGAAACTCCAGAATGGAATAAGATATGGGCTGGGTACTTCACTTCGAGCGTCTAAGCCAAGCTCCTAAACCATGATGTGCCTTGGCGGTGGGAAGCCGGAGCGTTGACGGAGTAGGGGACGCGTTCGAACCGCCTAGATCTTGACTTCTCAGACCAGAATCTAGGGGTCAGGAGTTCGACTCTTTTCGGGCGAGCCAATTGAACTCACTAGCTTTTTGGACGCCATGGGCGCATGAACTCGCCGATTGCAGGCGTGTCAAAGCTGACCTGTTTGCCGCCAACGACAGCGCCGGCCTTCGGGCCAGCATCCGAGTCTTCGATCCCTTTTCCGGTTGTACCGCGCAGGTAATATTCGGCTTCCATATATATTCGAGATTGAGGGCGAACCGGAAAAAAATGTCTTCGCCTTTGACCTCATCCTGTGCATAGGCCCGGGAAACCGGGGCAAGGCCGGTGGCCGAAGCGAGCGTTGCTCCCAGGCCAAACTGCAACGCGCGGCGGCGCGAAACACGAAATGCAGGCGTGACGCGGATCATGGCTTCCTCCCAAAAGCCCGCCGGCATCAAACATTTTGGCACCTCAAAAGCGCACCTGCGCTCCCAACTTCAGGAGATGTGGAATGTTTCTCAATCGCCTTGAATGATCTCACCGATGGTCGAGCAACTAGGTTTCCTCGACCCTAGCCTGATGTCAGCCGACGCACACTGCGCTGTAGCGGCGCCGGATCTGCCGGCAGCAAAAATCCCGCCGCTGCGGTCGTCCGAAGTACGCTGTCGATAAAATCCAGGACTTTTGCGTATCGATTTCGGACCAAGGTCCGTCTTGTAGAATACTGTATTTGAACAAAGCTAGGTAACAGCCGACTTTCGGATTCGAAAGTCCTGACGTTTTTCATCTGAAACCCATCCTGGCGGGAGGGCGACTCGAAGGAGGAACTATGAAAACGCGCACCTGTCTATTCGCGACTGTAGCCGCTCTCACCCTTGTCGCATCTCCGGTACTCGCTGCTCCCGGGGGCAATGGCAATGGCAACGGCAATGGCGGCAGCAACGGTAACGGCGGAAACTCGGCCGGGGCCGGCTCGCAGGGACACGGAGCCGCCACTTCCGCCGCGGCCAAGGACAAGTCGACGACCGGCGTTGCTCATGCAATGGCGGTCGTTGCCACGACACCGGCCTCACCGCAGGCTACGCTGGCCTTGCAGGCAGCGCTGGACAGGAAGGCCGCGAAAGACGCGGCAGACACTGCCGACGACACCTCTGACGAAACCGAGTAAGCATTCCAAACAGACCACTTGTCGCGTTGAAAGCCGTGGTTCGCCGCGGCTTTTTCGTTTCCCGACGACGAACTCTCAAGGTGAACAGCGCTTCCAGAAAAAAGCTGCTCCACGGCGGCACTGAAGCTACGCTAAGGCCAAACGACGCCGCATCGGCGTCGGATTCGAGTGCATTCGAGGAGATCCCATGGCCGGCTTTGTCGACCGCGAGCGCGCAACTGACCTGATGCAGCGCGCCGGCATCGAGGCGCTGGTGCTTTGCGAGCCCGAGGCGTTCCAATATGCCACCGGTGCCTGGATCGGCCCGGCCGGCCTGTTCCGGCGGGCCGGTGCCGGTTTCGTCGTTATTTCCAAGCGAGGCGACCTGCCGCTCGGCGTCGTGGTGGCGGATTTCCAGGCTGCCCGGCTCCGGGCGGCGATGGCCGGCGCCGTGCTGCGCACGCATGCGATCTGGATCGAATCGGCGTCGCTCGAGCCGGCGACGGCCGACCGGCCTGTTGCGCAGCGCATCGAGGCCGGCCTGGTTGGCCGCGCCCCCGGTTTTTCACGTCCGGCGACCTTCGAGCTTGCCCGCTCCGTCCGCGAGCTGAAAACGATCCTCGCAGAATTCGGGCTGGAGCGTGCGACGCTCGGCATCGAGCTGGATTTCGTCTCGGCCAGCGATTTTTCCGCGATGCAGGCAATGTTGCCGGGCACTGCCCTGGTCAACGGCTCGCCGGTTCTCGACAGGCTGCGGGCAATCAAATCGCAGAGCGAGATCGACCTTCTGCAGCAGGGCATCGCCCTGTCGGAAGCCGGCCTGTCGCGGCTGCAGCAGCATGCGACGACCGGCATGCGTCAGTCTGAGCTGGTCGCGCTTTACCGGCAAGGCGTCGCGGATGCAGCCGCCGGGTCGTCGCAGCAAATCTCGACGGCGGAATACGTCACGCTGGGCGCTCGCCCAAAAGGCGCCGACGTCGTCGCCGCCGCCGGCGATCCGCTGAAGGCCGACATGGTGTGCAGCGTGAACGGCTATGCCTCGGATATGTCGCGGAATTTCACCTTCGGGCCGCCGTCGCCCGAACAGGCCGAATTGCATGCGATAGCCGAACGCGCCTTCGCCGACGGGCTTGCCGCGCTTATGCCCGGAAAGCCGTTAGCCGCCGTGCATCGCGCCGCCAGCGAAAGCCTGGCGCGCCAGGGCCTGCGTTCCTATCGCCGCGGCCATTTCGGCCACGGCGTCGGCAATTCCGTGTTTTCCGAGCAATGGCCGTTCATCTCGGCCGACAGCAATGTCGTGATCGAGGCCGGCATGGTGCTGGCATTCGAAATCCCGCTCTACATCGACGGTCTCGCCAGCTTCAATCTCGAGGACCAGTTCCTGATCACCGCCAACGGGCCGTCGCCGATGAACCGCCTGCCGAGGCGCCTGGATATTATCGCTTGAATCCAGCCGTTATCTGGCGCTGGCCACGCCCCTGCGGAAATCCGACGGCGACATGCCGGAAAGCTTGCGGAACGACTTGTTGAAGGCACTGAGCGAGCCAAAGCCCGATTCCATGGCGACGCGCAGCACATTGGCATCCTGATGCATCAGCAGCGCCTGCGCGTAGCTGAGGCGCAGCAAGTTCACATATTCATTGAGCGTCATGCCGGTCGATTTCTTGAATATGCTCATGGCGTATTTGGGATGGATATCGGCCGCCGCGGCGATGTCGACGCAATCGATCTCGTAGAGGAAATTCTCGGCGATGAAGTCGCACATGCGCCCGACATTGCGCAGCGATTGCTGATCGAAGGGACTGCCTATCTCCTGTTCGACCGGGGTTTCGGGCACCAGCCGGTAAGGCTCGAAGCGCACCCGCTCCAGCCGCAGCAAAAGCTCGTTGACGGCATGCTCGGCCTTGACCGGGTCGCCGGAGCGGGCATAGCGATTCCAGCGCTCGAAATTGTGGTCGTCCGACCGGTCGGTGGCGTCGGTCACCAGCGTCGCGCCGGTCATCAGCCTGTTGCGGACATCGACGGGCAAATGCAGCCGGAAGAAATGCACCAGCGGCAAATGCGCGCCGGCATAGATGGCATCGTCGGACGCTTCGTCCATCTGGTGCGGCAGGCCGCCCCAGAACAGGCACATGTCACCCGCAGAAAGCGAAAGCCCGTGCCCGTCCATGCGGTAATGCACGGCGCCGCGCACGATGAAATTCACCTCGACCTGGGCGTGCCAATGCGGCTTTAGCATCACCAGGGGCTGGGTGTGGAACATCTGCAGCAGCAGCGGCAGGCCCTCCACGCTGCTGGCGCCAGGCTGGTAAAACGGCCTTTCCGGCATCTTACTTTCCGCTCATTTCTTATTCCCTTTGTCGCGGACAAGGCTTTCCCGAGGCCTAGTCTAGCCACGCTCGCAAACAGAGAGCAACTGAAATGGGAGGATTTCAATGCGCATAAAATTGACCTGCGCCGCGCTCGCGCTTGCCTTGGGCTCCAGCCCGGCCTTTGCGCAGTCCGGTGAAATCACGATCTGGAGCTGGAATATCGCCGCTTCGTCGCTGAAGGCCACCATAGCGGGCTTCAACAAGCAGTATCCCGACATCAAGGTGACGGTCGAGGACCTTGGCAACCAGCCGACCTACGACAAATCAATCGCCGGCTGTGCCGCCGGCGGCGAGGGGCTGCCTGACATCGTTACGATCGAGAACGGCGAAGCCGAAAACTACTGGAGCCAGTTCCCGGATTGCTTCGTCGACCTGCATACGCTCGGCTACACCGCGGAAGACCAGGCAAAATTCCCCGACTTCAAGCGTACCGAGCTCGAGGTTGACGACAAGGCCTATGCGATGCCCTGGGATTCCGGTCCAGTGGCGATGTTCTACCGCCGCGACTTCTACGAGAAGGCTGGCGTCGATCCGTCCTCGATCAAGACCTGGGACGACTTCATCGCCGCCGCCAAGAAAATCCAGGCCGCCAATCCCGGCGTCACGATGACCAACGCCGATTTCAACGGCGATTCCGAATTCTTCCGCATGATCTCCAACGAGCAGGGTTGCGCCTACTTCTCCGCCGACGGGCAATCGATCACGGTCAACCAGCCCAAATGCGTCGATGCCATGACCAAGATCAAGGAGATGAAGGACGCCGGCATCATTTCCTCTGCCGACTGGAGCACCAAGATCACCAACAACACCGCCGGCAAGGTCGCCACGCAGATGTATGGCGGCTGGTATGAAGGCACCGTGCGCACCGAATCGCCCGATGGGGCAGGCAAATGGGGCGTCTATCTGATGCCGAGCCTGACCGCCGACGGTCCGCGCGCCGCCAATCTCGGCGGCTCCTCGCTCGCCATCACCTCGGTGTCGAAGAACAAGGAAGCCGCCTACGCCTATCTGAAATACACGCTTGCGACGAATGAGGGCCAGATCACCATGCTGAAAGGCTTCGGCCTGGTGCCGTCGCTGATCTCGGCGCTCAACGACCCTTATGTCTCCGAGGGCCTGCCCTATTGGGGTGGCCAAGCCGTGTGGAAGGACATCCTCGGCACCTTGCCCAAGGTCGTCCCCAGCCGCGGCACGCCGTTCCAGAGCGACGCCGAAATCATCATCCGCGCGGTGCAGACCAAATATCTGGCCGGCGGCTATCCCGACGCCAAGGCAGCGCTCGACGATGCCGCAAGCCAGATCGCCGCGGCGACCGGCCTGCCCGTCAAGTCGTGATCTAGACGAGGCGGCTCCGAGCGCGCGGCTCCCCTTCTCCCCTTGTGGGAGAAGGGGAGCCGAAGGCGACGGATGAGGGGTGCTCCAGCTTGGCGCCGGCGGCACTCCGGCCATCACCCCTCAACCGTCTCGGCGCTACGCGCCGATCTACCTTCTCCCACAAGGGGAGAAGGCAAGAACTTGAAAGCAGAAAGGAGGAAACGATGCGCTACCAGAACGCCACGGCGTATCGCTTCCTCGCGCCGTATCTGCTGATTTTTTCGATCTTCTGGCTGTGGCCGATCATCGATTCCTTCCTGATCTCGTTCCAGGCGACGCGCACCGTGCCGTGGCGCTTCGCGCCGACCTTCAACTGGGGCCGGCTGATCGGCGATCCGGCCTTCTTCAATGCCTTGAAGAACACATTGCTGATCCTTGTCATCCAGGTGCCGGTGATGATTTCGCTGGCGATTGTGATGGCGGTGCTTTTGAATTCGCCACTGCTCAAGGCCCGTGGCCTGTTCCGCTTTGCCTTCTTCGCGCCGGTCGTGGTCGGCGAGGTCGCCTATTCGGCGGTTTTCCGGCTGATGTTCAATCTCGACTACGGCATCATCAACAAATTGCTGAACAGCATCGGCCTGCCCAGTGTCGACTGGTTTACCAACGTCACCCCGGCGATGGCGGTGATCATGATGGCGGTGACGTGGCGCTGGGCCGGCTACAACGCCATCATCCTGCTCGCCGGCCTGCAGTCGATTCCCGAGGATGTCTACGAGGCGGCGACCCTGGACCGGGTCAGCAAGGTCAAACAGTTCTTCTACATCACGTTGCCGCTGCTCAAGCCGATCATCGTGTTCTGCGCCGTGCTGTCGATCATCGGCACCATGCAGCTGTTCACCGAGCCCTTCCTGATCACCGAGCGCGGCGGGCCGGGCGGCGGCACCGAAACGCTCGGGCTGCTGCTTTACCGCCAGGGCTTCCGGTCGCTCAATTTCGGCTACGCTTCGGCCGTCGCCTACACCATGGCCGGGCTGGCGATCGCCATTTCGCTGGTGCAGATATGGCTGACGAGGGAACCGAAATGACCTCGCACTCAAGAGTCAGCCGCTCCCAGGCCAGATTGGGACGCAGCATCGCGCTGCATCTGTTCCTGACGCCGCTGGCACTGGTCTGGCTGTTTCCGCTATGGATGATGGTGGTTTTTTCGACGATGCCCGACAACGGCATCTTCAGCCCCGACATCGAGCTTTTGCCGCATGGCAATTTCCTCGACAATGTCAGCAATCTGCAGCGCGGCACCAATTTCATCGGCGCCATCGGCATCTCCGTCTCGGTGGCGGTGACCTATACCTTCCTGTCGGTGATGCTGACCTCGATGGCCGGCTGGGCGCTGGCGCGTTACAACTTCTTCGGCAAGGGCATGGTCGTCGCCATCATCTTCGGCACCATCACGCTGCCCTATGCGGTCGTGCTGATCCCGCAATTCATCATGGTGGCGCGCGACTTCAAGCTCGCCAACACCTGGGTGGCGCTGATCGTGCCGCCGCTGTTCAATTCGCTGGGCGTGCTCTTCATGCGGCAGAGTTTTTCGATGATGCCGCACGAGCTGTTCGACGCCGCTAAGGTCGAGGGCGTCAAGGAATGGCGGATATTCCTGTTCGTCGCACTGCCTCTGGCGCGGCCGATGCTGGCGGCGCTCGCCATCATCCTCTTCCTTGCCTCCTGGAACAACTATCTCTGGCCGCTGCTGATCAATTCCAAGCCGGGCGCGATGACCGCGCCCGTGGCGCTCGGCACGCTGATCGGTCTCACCAAGGTGTCCTGGGGCGGCATCATGGCGGGCGCGGTGATGCTGACGGCGCCAATGCTCGTCGTGTTCGTGCTTCTGCAGCGCCATTTCGTTGCCGGCATCGCCGCCGGCGCCATCAAGTAAGGATCAGCATGGCGGCAGTCACACTCAAAAACGTCATCAAGCGCTTCGGCGTCTTCGAGATCGTCCACGGTGCCAATATCGACATCGATGACGGCGAATTCGTCGTCTTCGTCGGCCCTTCCGGCTGCGGCAAGTCCACGCTGCTTCGGATGATCGCCGGACTCGAGGACATCAGCGACGGCGAGATCGCCATTGGCGGCAAGGTGGTGAACGACGTCGAGGCGGCCGATCGCGGCATCGCCATGGTGTTCCAGTCCTACGCGCTCTATCCGCACATGACGGTCGAGCAGAATCTGAGCTTCGGCCTGAGAATGACCGGCAACCCCAAGGCAGATACCGAGCGGCGGGTGAAGCGGGCTTCCGAAATCCTGCGTATCGCCGAGCTGATGAAGCGGCGGCCGCGGCAATTGTCGGGCGGCCAGCGCCAGCGCGTCGCCATCGGCCGCGCCATCGTGCGTGAGCCGCAAGTGTTCCTGTTCGACGAACCGCTCAGCAATCTCGATGCCGAGCTCCGGGTGCAGATGCGCGTCGAGATATCGCGCCTTCATAAGGAACTCGGCGTTACCATGGTCTATGTGACGCACGACCAGACCGAGGCAATGACGCTGGCCGACAGGATCGTTGTGCTCAACGCCGGCAATATCGAGCAGATCGGCGCGCCGCTCGATCTCTACGACGACCCCGCCAACCGCTTCGTTGCCGGCTTCGTCGGCTCGCCGAAAATGAACTTCCTGGCGGCAAAAATGGTCGGGGCCGACAACGGTGCGGCGGTCGTCCAACTGGTCAATCATCGCGGCGCGCGACTGCGCAAGCCGCTTTCGGATGCCTTGCCTGCAACAGGCGGCGATGTTGTGCTTGGCGTGCGGCCGGAGCATTTCTTCGACGCCGGCCAGGGCGATTGCGACCTTACCCTCAAGGCCGACGTCGCCGAGCACTTGGGATCGGTGAGCTATGTCTATGCCAATTCCGGTACCGGTGGCGGACGCGAGGAACTGATCATCGAGCGCGAGGCCTCGCGGCATCGCGCGAACGGCGACGACCTGGTGGTGTCGATCAAAGCCGACCGCTCGCTTCTCTTCGACGCCACCGGCGCACGCATTCGCTAACCCATCTTTCTTTTGTCCGATCGCGATTGCTCGCGGCCACCCCACGGAGATTTGACATGACGTCCAAACCAGAAAAAGTTCGCTGGGGCATTCTCGGGCCCGGCAACATCGCCAAGGCTTTTGCCGGGGGCGTCGCCCATTCGCGCACCGGCACATTGGTCGCCTTAGGGGCGCGCAATCCCGGCAAGTCGGGGCTCACCGAGGCTTTCCCCGGCGCCCGCATCCTGGACGGCTACGAGGCTTTGGTTGGCGATCCGGATGTCGACGCGATCTATATTTCGACGCCGCATCCGAGCCATGCCGAATGGGCGATCAAGGCGGCCGAGGCCGGAAAGCACGTGCTTTGCGAAAAGCCGCTTGGCCTGACCGCATTCGAAGCCGACGCCATGATCCATGCCGCGCGCAAGGCCGGCACCTTTCTCGGCGAAGCCTTCATGTACCGGCTGCATCCGCAGACGGCCAAGCTGGTCGAGCTGATCAGGGCCGGCGCGATCGGCGACATCAAGATGATCAAATCCAGCTTCGGCTTCGCCATGCCGGGCTTCATGCCGGAGCACCGGCTTTACGCCAAGGATCTCGCCGGCGGCGGCATTCTCGATGTCGGCGGTTATCCCGTCTCGATGGCGCGGCTGATTGCCGGCGCAGCAGTGGGAAAGCCCTTCGCCGAGCCGGACAAAGTCGTCGGCGCTGCGCATCTCGGCCAATCCGGCGTCGACGAATGGGCGTCGGCGCTGTTGCATTTTCCGGGCGGCATCGTCGCGGAAGTGTCCTGCAGCATCTCGCTCGCTCAGGACAATGTCTTGCGTATTCTCGGCAGCAAAGGCCGCATCGAGGTGGCGGATTTCTGGTATGCCGGCGGCCAGCAAGGCGGCACCGGCGAAATCCGCATCATCCGTCCGGGTGACACCGAGGTGGTCGAGGTCACGGAGGACGGCTGGCTGTACGCATTTGAGGTCGACGCCGCCGGCGAGGCCATTCTCGGCGGAAAGCAGGAGTTCGCCTGGCCCGGCATGGGCTGGGCCGACAGTCTCGGCAATCTGCGCGTGCTCGACAAATGGCGGGCCGCAATCGGGCTCGAATACGACATCGAGAAACCGGCAAAGCGCGTCAACACGATCTCCGGACGGAAGCTGCGCTCCGGCGGAACCGCCATCCCCAAGCGCAGCATTCCGGGCCTGCCGCGGCCGGCCTCGTGCCTGGCGCTCGGCTTCGAGGATTTCCGCACCTTTTCGTCGGGCGCCATCCTGCTCGATGCCTATTTCGAGGCCGGCGGCAATCTGTTCGACACCGCCTTCGTCTACGGTTCCGGCTATACCGAGACGCTGCTCGGCCAGTGGCTGAAGAACCGCGGCGTGCGCGAGCAGTCGGTGGTCATCGGCAAGGGCGCGCACTCGCCGCTCTGCTATCCCGACGTCATCGGCAAGCAGCTCACCCAGTCGCTCGAACGGCTGCAGACCGACCATATCGACGTCTATTTCATGCACCGCGACAATCCGGACGTGCCGGTCGACGAGTTCGTCGATGCGATGGACCGCGAGGTCAAGGCCGGCCGCATTCGCGGTCCGTTCGGCGGCTCGAACTGGACGATGGACCGCATGGACAAGGCGATTGCCTATGCCGAGCGCACCGGCAAGCAGAAGCCCGGCGCGCTTTCCAACAATTTCTCGCTGGCCGAGATGCTGGAGCCGATCTGGGCAGGCTGCGTCACCTCCTCCAGCGACGAATGGAAGGCCTGGCTCGCCGCCCGGCAGATGCCGAATTTCGCCTGGTCGAGCCAGGGCCGCGGCTTCTTCACCGACCGCGCCGGGCGCGACCGGCGCGATAATGAGGAGCTGGTCCGGGTCTGGTATTCGGAGAGGAATTTCGGCCGTCGCGACCGCGCCATCGAGCTCGCCAAACGGCTGGGCAAAAGCCCGATCCACGTCGCGCTCGCCTATGTGCTGGCGCAGCCGTTTCCGTCCGTCCCGCTGATCGGGCCGCGCACGCTCGACGAGTTGGAAGACAGCCTCCAGGCGCTCGACATCTCACTTTCGCCGCACGATCTCGCATGGCTGGATAGCGGTTCGGATCAGGCCCGCGCGCGGGCCTGACGGCAGCGGCAGTCGCTTCGGCCTACGCTGCGCCCTTAGCTTCCGGACTGTTTGCACGGCCCTTACCCTCTCCCGCAAAGAACCGGGAAAGGGTAAGAATGAGGTCAGCGCAAAGGCCACTGGAAGTTAGGCAAGACAGATGCTCGACATCGCACCGACGAAACAGGCTGCCACCTGGCTCGATTCCTTTGCCCGGGCGCTCGAGGCCGGCGACGTCGAGGCGGCAACCAATTTGTTCGTCGAGGACTGCTACTGGCGCGATCTCTTGACCTTCACCTGGAACGTCAGGACGATGGAGGGCCGCGTCGCGATCCGCGACATGCTGGCGGCGACGCTGGCAACGACAAAACCTGCCCGGTGGCAGCTCAGCGGCGAAGCGACTTCGGACGAAGGCACGATCGAAGCCTGGTTTTCTTTCGAGACGTCATCGGCGTGGGGCCAAGGCATCATGCGCCTCAGGGACGGCAAATGCCGGACACTGTTTACCGCGATGAGCGATCTCAAGGGGTTTGAGGAGCGCAAGGGCCCGGCGCGGCCGCTGGGTGTCCGCCACAAGGCCGATCCGGAGCGCGAGACCTGGCTGGAGGCGAGGGCGCGCGAGACGCGTGAACTCGGCGCCGGCCAGCAGCCTTATTGCCTGGTCATCGGCGGCGGCCAGGGCGGCATCATGCTGGGCGCCCGGCTCCGGCAATTGGCCGTGCCGGCCATAGTCATCGAGAAGAACGCTCAGGCCGGCGATTCCTGGCGCAATCGCTACCGCTCGCTCGTGCTGCACGACCCGGTCTGGTACGACCATCTGCCCTACATACCGTTTCCCGAGAACTGGCCCGTGTTCACGCCCAAGGACAAGATGGGCGACTGGCTGGAGATGTATACGCGCGTCATGGAGCTCAACTACTGGACCTCCACGACATGCGTGAGCGCGTCCTATGACGAGACCGAAAGGGTCTGGACGGTCGAACTCGATCGCGCCGGCGAGCGCATCACGCTAAAGCCGAAGCATATCGTCTTTGCGACCGGCGCCTATGGCCCGCCCAGGCGCATCGACCTGCCGGGTGCCGATGTCTTCAACGGCGAGATCCTGCATTCCAGCCAGTATTCCAGCGGCGAGAAATTCCGCGGCAAAAAGGTCGCCGTCATCGGCGCCGCAAGTTCCGGCCATGACGTCAGCGTCGACCTCTGGGAGAGCGGCGCCGAGGTGACGATGGTCCAGCGCTCGCCGACGACGGTGGTCAAGTCGGACACGCTGATGGAGATCGGTTTCGAGATCTTTTCGGAAAAGGCGCTGGCCCGCGGCATCACCACCGAGAAGGCCGACATGATCGTCGCCTCGACGCCGTTCGCGCTGCTGCCGCAAGGCCAGCGGGCGCTTTACGACATCATCAAGGCGCGCGACGCGGCCTTCTACGATCGTTTGCGCGGCGCCGGCTTCGCCATCGATTTCGGCGACGACGAGACCGGGCTCCTGATGAAGGCCTACCGCACCGGCTCGGGCTTCTACATCGATGTCGGCGCTTGCGACCTGATCATCGACGGCGAGATCGGCATCCGCAGCGGCGTCGGGATCAAGTCGCTGACGCAGACAGGCATCCTCTTCGACGACGGCACCGAACTGGCGGCCGACGCAATCATCGCCTGCACCGGCTATCTCTCGATGAACGAAACGGTGGCGGCGATCGTCTCGCGCGAAGTCGCCAACAAGGTCGGCCCGTGCTGGGGGATTGGCTCGGGCGTGAAAGGCGACCCGGGTCCATGGCAAGGCGAATTGCGCAACATGTGGAAGCCGACGGCACAGGAAGCGCTGTGGTTCCACGGCGGCAATCTGGCGCTGTCGCGCTTCTATTCGAAGTACGTCGCGCTGCAGATCAAGGCGAGGATGGAAGGCATTGCGACGCCGGTTTATGGAGCGGCGGGGCGGTGAAGCTGTGATCTCCCCCCTTGAGGAGGAGATGGCCGGCAGGCCAGAGGGGGTCGCCGCGCGTCGAGCGCCAGCCTCCATCCGTTGCAGGAAGACGAGCCCGGTCGAACCGACCCCCTCTGTCGCCTTCGGCGACATCTCCCCCTCGAGGGCAGGGCTATCGCATATGAGTGATGGCATTGATGAGATAGTCGTCGTTCCAGGCGCATTTCTTGATGCGATGGC
>NZ_JAMYMZ010000037.1:0-60784 GCF_040318825.1 Mesorhizobium sp. M1006 | reverse complement strand
CCGGACATATGGACGCAAGCGATCGAAAACGACGCAAAACAACCGTTGCAGGCAGGGCGCCGTCCACATATGGATCCCAGGGTCTCCGCGACGTCGCTTCGCTCCTGCTCCCGCCCTGGGATGACGAAGCTTGGTGGGTATCAGCCAATCTCAAAAGATTGCGATAGTTCAAGCCCCGCAGCGGAACCATTGGCAGGCCCCTCAAGCCGCCTCGGCCAAACACTTCGCACATGTCCCACGAAACTCGATCACCGCCTTCTTGGCGGCGAAGCCGGTCGAGCGTACCCATTCGTCGAGCCGGTGGCCGACATCATGGTCGGAGAACTCGGTCACCTGGCCGCAGGTGTCGCAGATAGCAAACGCCGTCATCGAATGGCTGTGGTCGTGCGGCTCGGCACAGGCGACGAAGGAATTGAGGCTTTCGAGTCTGTGCACGAAGCCGGACTTCACCAGCGTGTCGAGCGCCCGGTAGACCTGCAGCGGCGCGCGAAAACCGCGCTCGCGCAATTGGTCGAGCAACGTATAGGCGCTGAGCGGGCCGCTGGCGGCCTCGAGTTTCTCGAGCACGCAAAGCTGGTTCTTCGTCAGTACATCCCTTGCCGCCATGATCCCGTTCCAAGCCGCTCCGTGCCGATCGCTGCCATTAGGCATACAAACCGGCCTCTGCCACTGAGATAGCGACGAACTGCCTTTTTTGCTACTGTTTGTATTCGCAGCCGGTGGTCGGCTGGCCGGCGACGCCATATTCAAAATACTGACAAAATCCTCGGCCAGGCTGGCCGTGCTTGGAAATTCGATCGGGCTTGGGGAAGCAATCATGATCAAAGTGACGCGGCGGACGCTGCTTGCCGGCACGTCCGCGCTGGCCGCTGCCGGCCTGGTACCGTTTCGGGCATTCGCAGCGGCGCGCACCTACCATGCGCTGCTTGTTGCCTGCACCGATTACCCGAACCTGCCGAAGAAAAACTGGCTGATCGGACCGAAAAACGATGCCGGCCTGGTGCGCGATTACCTCCTGGGGAACACGCCCGCGCCGGTAAAATTCCTGGCCGAAAACATCACGCTGCTCGCCAAGGATGTCGAGGGCGCCAACGGACCGCCGACACATGCGGCGATCAAGGCGGCGTTGGCCGATCTTGCCGCCAAGGTCCAGCGCGACGATTTCGTCTACCTGCATTTGTCCGGTCACGGCGCGCAGCAGCCGGCAGCGAACAAGGGCGACGAGACGGACGGCCTCGACGAGATTTTCTTGCCGTCCGACATCGACAAATGGGTCAACCGCGAAAAGGGCGTGCCCAATGCGCTGGTCGACAACGAGATCGGCACCGCGCTCGACGTTATCCGCGACAAGGGCGCCTTTGTCTGGGCCGTGTTCGACTGCTGCCATTCCGGCACGGCGACGCGCGCCGCCGAGGTCGACGACGAGCTGGAACGCAAGGTCGAGTTCGCCGATCTGGTCGGCGGCGACGACGCTGCCAGGGCGGCTGCGGTGAGAGCCTATGACGAGATTGCGTCGGCCGCGCCGCGCGGCTTTGACGACGACGGGCAGCGCAAGCCGGCCTTCAAGCTGACGCCGACCGGCGCCGAGCCGACCACCAAGGGCAAATTGGTCGCCTTCTACGCGGCGCAGACGGTGGAGACGACGCCCGAGATGCCGCTGCCCAAGGGCACGGCCGATGCACCGCGTTTCGGCCTGTTCACCTTCACCATCCTGTCGAAACTGGCCGAGAACCCCAACATCACCTATCGCCAGCTCGGCCAGGCCGTGCTGCAGCAATATTCGGCGGACGGCCGCACCCGGCCGACGCCGCTGTTCGAAGGGGAACTCGACGCACGCGTCTTCGGCACCGACAAGACAGACGCGGTCATGCAATGGCCGATCGTCATCGAGAACGACAAAGCCACGATCAGCGCCGGGTTGCTGCAACGCCTCACCCCCGGCAGCAGGCTCGCAATATTGCCGTCGGCGCTGTCGCCGCTGTCCGAGGCGCTTGGCTATCTCCAGGTTCAGTCGGCGAAAAACCTGGAAAGCCGGGTCAAGCCGGTCGAGTTCGGCGGCAAGCCGGCGCTCAAGCTGGCCGATATCCCCGCCAATGCCTATGCACGGCTGGCCGAGCTCGCCGTCGACTACAAGCTCGTGGTCGCGCGGCCGGCTGCGGCCAAAGGCCTCGAGAAAGAGGCCGCGCTGGCGAACTCGGTTCTCGACGAACTGGCGGCCAGGAAGAGCTCAGGGTTTCACATCGCGCTGGTCGAGCCGGGCAAGAGCGCAGATCTGCGTCTCGCAGTGCTGCGCGAGAACGCCATTGCCGGCGCCGCAGAAGATGCCACCGACGCGCCGGCGCTGTGGTTCCTGCCGGCTTCGGGCGACATGACGCTCAAGGGCGGCAGCAAGCCGCCGTTGATCGTCATTCATCCGGACGGCCGCGAAAAGTTGATCGAGGCCGCCGCAGGGAATCTGACGAAAATCTTCCGCGCCATTGGCCTGTCGAGGCTGGCCGCCGCCTCCGATTATCGGCCGGAAGAGGTCAGCGTCGAGTTCCGGATCAAGCGTTTTGACAGCGACACGCTGCAGCCGATCGAAGCGTCGACTGTGCCGCGTGTTTCGCCCGACGATCAGGTCCACGTACTGGCCAGGAACGGTTCGACCAACCTGGTCGACATCAACGTGCTCTACGTCGGCTCCGACTATTCCATCCAGCATTTTCTTGCCGAGCGCCTGACCGAAGGCGCCGTGCTCGAGGAAGGCCTGTTCAAATTCACCGACACCGGCTTCGGCATGGAGCGGATGATCGCCGTCTTGACCGAAGCACCGCCGCAGAGCGAGAAGCAGGATCTGAGCTTCCTGGCGCAAGAGGGCGTTGTCTCGGTAACGCGCGGACTGGGACAGCCAAGCTTCGCCGACATGCTGGCCGATATCGGCATGGCGCCGGCGACACGGTCGGCCATGCGGCTGACCGACGACAAGGGGTCGAAGGGCGCCGTGATGATTTTTCCGATGGAGACCGTGCCGCGCGCCTGAGGCGCGGTCAGGTGCCCGGCCGGGCCTCTTGCCTAATCGGCTGATAATGAACATTCTTCGACCACCGCTGTCGGCGGCCGAACGGAACGGGTGAGGGCGTTCGTGAACAGGATCGTATTTTCGTGGCGCGCAACAACCGCCGGCCTTGTCGCCGAGCTGTTGCTGGCCGCCAATGCTTCGGCGGACGAGGCTTGCGGCCTCTGCGCCAAGGAGGTCGTCATCAATTCCGAACTGGCGAGCTGCTTTCTCGACCAGTACGACCGGATCGCCAAAACCGGCAACACCGCCGTTGTCGTCGATCTCAGCAGCTGCGCCTCGCGCGGCGTGGTCGAGCCGTTGCCGTCGCCGGGCAAGGCGCAGGTGGAGCCTGACCTGCAGTTCATCGTTTCGCGCACGCAGCTGGATTGCCTGAAGAAGAAGCTGGAGACCCCGGGCATCGTGCTCGACCCGTCCGCCACCATAGAATTGGACAGCTGCGGATGACGAAAGCGGGGGGCAACGCAACGCAGCAGGCAGTGACGGCGCCGGTACCGCAAAAGAAGCCGGTGTCGCTGCCGGAAACCGTCGAAGGCCTGCCGTGGGTGAGCAATCACGAGGTCAAGAAGGAGGCGAACCCATTCACCGATCGCGACTGGCGCATGCTCGTCTATGCCTGGTCCGGATTGCTGGTGCGCCTGGCGATCATCTTCACCTTGATCTTTTCGGTCTACCAGTTCCTGGCGAACCAGGAGCAGAAGCGCGTCGAGCAGACGATGTCGCTGGTCGAGCTCTGGGAAAGCAAGGATTACCAGCAGGCGCAACGGGCCCTCAAGCAACGCCTGGCGGCGCTCAACGCCAAATACGGCAATCTGCTCAGTGCCAATCCGACGCCGACCGAGGAACAGGTGTTCAGACAGCGCATCGGCATCGAAGCGATGAGCGCTACCGGCGGCGACATGCCGCTTGCCGACTTCAGCGACAATTTCGACCGCGTCGTCTATTTCCTCAACCGCCTTTCCTTCTGCGTCGAAGGCAGGCTGTGCTCGCGCGACGTCGCCGACTCCTATTTCCGCGACTATGCCGCTTCCTTCTGGAGCTATTTTGCCGGCTATATCGATAAGGAGCGCAAGGCCGGTTCACCGACTTTCGCCCAGCCGATCGAGAACTATGTGCGCCAGGCGCCACCCTCGGCCCAGTCCAGATAATTCCCGAAAATGCGAAAGCCGGCGACGGAAATGCTCCGCCGCCGGCCGGTTTTCCGCGACGATCGCGGCGGAAACTCTGCAGGCCTATTTGTACAGGCTGTTGATCCACTGGACGTTGATGGCGTTCAGACGCACGGCGGTATTGGCATCCGGGCTCTCGGCCACGTTCACGCCGGTGATGACGCGCTGCTTGGAGCCATTGTCATAGGCATAGACCGAGCTGCCGCTCGACCCGGGATAGGTGTCGCAGTCGTACTGGAAATACTCGGTGGCGATGTTTTCGGCGTGCACTTCGCAGGTCGCCTTCCACATCGTGCCCATCGGCTTGTCGCCGGGATAGCCGATGATGTTGGCGGTGAAATCGCCGAGGTCGTCATAATTGGCATAGCCGAGCCAGCCGAGGTTGGTGCCGACATCCTGCTTCAGGGTGACGATGCCGAGATCCCACGGCACGACCGAGCCGTAAAAGCCCTGGTAATTGTCGATGAAGCCCTGGATGACATAAGCGCTTTCATAGGTGAAGGCGCCGAACGGCGCGTCGTCGGCAGTCTTGCCGTTGAGAGCCGGCACGAACAGGATATCGTCGAGCCAGGCCTTGTCCTCGTGGCTGTAGAGGCAGTGCGCCGCGGTGAGCACCGTGCGCGGGCCGATCAGCGTCGCCGAGCAGCTGCCATAGCTGCCGCTCTTCGATTTGCCTTCGAGATAGCCGATCGCGGTGAACGGGTAGGTTTTGGTATTCTTGATCTGCTCGCGGTCGTCCGTGCCGAACACCTGACGGCCAGCCTCTTCGCCTCCGCTCAGTCCGGAATTGTCGGACTTCTGCCCGTCGGCGGGCGCGTTCATGTCCTTGATGACAAGGTCCTTCAGCGTCTCGTTCGGGTCAATCTTGATGTCCTTGCCATCGGCGGAGCGGCCGACGATGCCATAGGATTTGACGGCCGTTGCTTCGTCGGTGAGCGGCGCGGCGCGGTTGGCCTCGTCGTCGGTCAGTTTCGGCGGGGCGATTGGTTTCGCCCGGCCGGGCTTGTAATCGCCCGATGTTACATCCCGCATGCTTTCGCCGTTGCCGGCATTGGCGGAACCTGGATCGGCAGCCAAGGCAGGAACCGCCCACATTGCGGTGGAAAGCAACGCGGACGCAATAATGCTATGTGTCAGTTTTGTCATGGTGAGACTCTCCCAAAAGTCAGCAAGGACTGGATCAAGATACAGAAATATTGTCGAGATCGTGGTGGCGCAAAAAAATGAAATTGGTTACCGGTGCCTTTACCGGGCCATTATTCAGTGCAGCCAGTTTAGGTCCCCGCCAAAAATGCCTGCAACGGTATACTGCCTAAAATAATCCAACATTGGCAACGACAAATTGCTTCCACATAGCCCGTGGGGGGCTATAGGATTTTGGGCGGGTCGGCTCGACAGCACGACTAGCAGAAATGGTGCTCGGCTTTGTGACGGATCGTGCTTCGCCGTGGAGCATGATCTCACCGGCCGGTTCCATTTCAGTGGACCATGCGTCGGCGACTGACCTGTCGGGAACATCGTCTCAGGGGGTTCGAGGTGAAGATCATCCATAGGTTCAGACCGATTGCCGCCGCCGCGCTGCTCGGCATCGCGGCGGCCTTGCCGGCCGTCAAATCCGTTCATGCCACGGACGCGGCCGCTCGGCCGGAGGCGGCGATCTCGCCGATGAAACGCGTGGCCGAGGCCAGGGCCAAGGCCAGGGCGGAGAACCCCGACGGCGCCGATCGCGTCTACGGCGGCAAAGAGGCCGAGAAGGGCGCTTACCCGTTCCAGGTGGCATTGCTGACCACCGGCAAACTGGACAAAAGCCCGGCCTCGCAGGCGAATGCGCAGTTCTGCGGCGGCAGCCTGATCGCGCCGCAATGGGTGCTGACGGCGGCGCACTGCCTCAATGACGACGGCGAGCCGATTTCGCCTGATGTGGTCACCGTGCTCACCGGCGCCACCGATCTGAGCGAGGGCAAGCGCTACAAGGCGGTGGAGATCATCGTCAACGAGGGCTACAGCGAGCAGACGCTGGACAACGATCTCGGCTTGATCCGGCTGGCCGCGCCGGCCGATGCCCCGACCATCAAAATTGCCCGTGAGCCGACACCAGACGCCGGCAAGACGACGGTCACCGGCTGGGGCAAGATGCAGGACGGAACGTTTCCCACCGCACTGATGGTCGCCGACCTGGACCTCCAGCCGAACGCAACCTGCAACAGCGGCATCAAGGCGATTTATGCGCATGATTTGAAGGCAGCGCTCGGCGAACTCGCCCGCCGCATGCGTTATTCGGAAAGGGGCATCGAGGCGGCCGCCAACGCGATTGCGGCCGATATGGCCGATCCGCTGACCGGCAACATGATCTGCGCTGGCACGGCCAGCGGCGAGCGCGACGCCTGCAATGGCGACAGCGGCGGACCGCTGTTCGTGACCGGCGCCGATGGTCCGGTGCAGGTCGGTGTCGTCAGCTGGGGCGAAGGTCCGGCCGACGGCGGTACCGCCTGCGGCCACAAGAACGCCTACGGCATCTACACGCGGCTGGCCAATTACACCGGCTGGATCGAGGAGAAGATGAAGACGGCGGCGCCCGCAGCGCCCAAAGCCCTCGGCACGGCGCAGAAGCCCGCCACGCCCTGACCGGTGTCATTGCTGAACCAATGAACAGCGGGAGCAGTCCCTCTGTTTCTGTCCCAAAACCCGGTTCTGTCCCAAAAACCTGGGGTCGGGACTAGAACCAGCGATCGCGGCGCTGATCTGTGGCGGCCAGGGTGAGGCCGAGTAGCGCTCCTACGGCCGCTCCGAGGATGAATGCCGACGATATTGTGCCGGGATTCTCCTGGACCACCCCCGACACCGTCTGCGCCCTGTTGCGCAGGGCTTGTGCTGTCCGAGAGGCGCGCTCGGCAGCGTTGTCATACCAGCCGCCGGCGTCTTCGATCGCCTCTTCCGCGCGTTCGGCCAAGGTCCGATTGATCTTGCTGATCTCGCGCCTCAGCTGCGCGACCTGCTTCTCCAGGGCTTCCTGAGCTTCGCGTTGAGTCATCTTGGGTGCTGCGGATTCGTTTGGTTCGTCGGCCATGGTAATCTCCTTTGCTCAGGTGAGGATCAACGGCGTGCCCGCTGTGCAGGTTCCTCCGCAAAACGATTCTGTCCGGTGTTTGTTCGTTGGAAGCGCGGCTCTGCCTGCAAAATCGGCTTGAACATAGGATCGTTCCGGCGCTCCCCGCGTTGGTGAAAACGCCACAAGGGAGGAACCGTCATGGACAATGACCGGCATGAAAAGATTCGGCAGCGAGCCTATGAAATCTGGATGCGCGAGGGCCGCCCGGATGGCGCGCATGAGCGTCATTGGCAGCAGGCGAAGCAAGAGCTTGGCCTCGACGACGCGGACGGTCCGGCGGGAACGATCGCCAGCTCCGACGTTCTGACGGTCGAGGCACTGGCGATGCGCACCGGGATAACCGGTGATCAGGCGCAAGAGCTGATCGACAGGCTGGGCAACGACAGGGCGACGCTCGAGCAAGCCGCGCGGAACCTCAAGGCAGCCGAAAGTTAGCCGCTGGCCACCGTGTCGAAGACAGCTACCAGTTCGCGCTGCCGCGTCTTTTCGATGAAACCGGACCGCAGACCGTCGTCGCCTACTTCCTCGGCGGCCCCTTGCGCTCGGCCGATGCCGCCCAGAGATTGATGTCCGACTCGCGGGCAAAGCTGTCGATCTCGGCGAGCTCGGCATCGCTGAAGTCGAGCGCCTTCAGCGCGCCGACGCAATCCTCGACCTGTTCCGGCCGGCTGGCGCCGATCAGCGCCGACGTCACCCTGCCTCTGCGCAGCACCCAGGCCAGCGCCATCTGCGCCAGCGTCTGGCCGCGGCGACGGGCGATGACGTTCAGCGCCTCGATATTGGCGATCGACTTGTCGTTGATGAATGCCGGGCGCAGCGACTTGCCCTGGCTGGCGCGGCTGCCATCGGGGATGCCGCCGAGATATTTGTCGGTCAGCATGCCTTGCGCCAGCGGCGAGAACACGATCGAGCCGACACCAAGCCCCTCCAGCGTATCGAGCAGGCCATCATCCTCGACCCAGCGGTTGAGCATCGAATAGCTCGGCTGATGGATCACGCAAGGCGTGCCGAGCTGCTTCAATATGTCGGCGGCCTCGCGGGTGCGCTGCGAATTATAGGAGGAAATGCCGGCATAGAGCGCCTTGCCCGAGCGCACCGCGTGATCGAGCGCGCCCATCGTTTCCTCCAGCGGGGTGTCGGGGTCGAAGCGGTGCGAATAGAAGATGTCGACATAGTCGAGCCCCATCCGGTTCAGGCTCTGGTCGAGGCTGGCCAGCACATATTTGCGGCCGCCCCACTCGCCATAAGGCCCTGCCCACATTTCGTAGCCGGCCTTGGTCGAAATGATCAGCTCGTCGCGATAACCGGCAAAGTCCGTCCGCAGGATCTCACCAAACGCCCGCTCCGCCGAGCCGGGCGGCGGGCCGTAATTGTTGGCGAGATCGAAATGCGTGATGCCGAGATCGAACGCCCTGCGCGCGATCGCCTGCTTGGTTCTATGCGGCGTGTCGTCGCCGAAATTGTGCCACAGCCCAAGCGAGATCGCCGGCAGCTTCAGGCCGGACCGCCCGCAGCGATTGTAGACCATCTTTTTGTAGCGGTTCTCGGCGGGGACATAGGGCATGGGAAATCCTCATATCTCATATCGAAACGCGCCCGACGGCTGCCGACGCGATGACGGGCAAGTCGGCTCCAGCCTCACCCTTAGCCTCTCCCCGCGCAAACGGGGAGAGGCTTTTTGCGGTGCTTGGGAGGCGCGCCGCCTACTTGGTTTTCTTCTTCGCCAGCAGCTCCTTCGCCGCCTTGACGCCGAGTGCCGCGGGCCGCTCGCAGCTGGTCTGCATGGCGACGAACTTTCCGGTCTCGCCCGAACGCAACAGTCCGGTCATGACGTCGACGGCATGCAGCGCCAGTTCCATCGAGCAGCGGTGCGGCCGACCTTCCCTGATCGCGATCGCCATGTCGGCCAAACCGGCGGTGCGGTAGTTGGCCATCATGCCTTGCGAATGCATCTCGTTGGGCACGCCGAACGGATGCGGCCATTTCGGCAGCTTCTTCACCGGCTTGGCGGCCTCGGTGAAACGCACGTCGCCGCCGAAGAAATTCGGATCCGGCACGAACACCGTGCCCGCCTCGCCATAGAGTTCCATCGGCGCGTGGCCGTGGCTCCAGACGTCCCAGCTGGTGTTGAGCGTCACCACGGCACCGTTCTCGAATTCCAGCACGCCATGGATCGTCGTCGGCGTGGAGACCGGGATCTTTTCGCCGGCGCGCGGCTTCGAGCTGATGATGCGTTCCGTCATCGGGATCGAAGCGAAGGCGGCGACCTGCTTCACCGGCCCGATCAGCTGGATCAGGTTGGTGATGTAATACGGTCCGATATCGAGCACCGGCCCGGCGCCCGGCTGGAAGAAGAAGTCCGGATTGGGGTGCCAATGCTCCATGCCATGGCTCATCACATGACAGGTGCCGCTGGTGATCCTGCCGAGCCTGCCGGTGTCGATCAGGTCGCGGACAAGCTGGTGCGCGCCGCCGAGGAAGGTGTCGGGCGCCGAACCGATGCGCAGCCCCTTGCTTTCCGCCCGTTTTTTCAGGTCGAGCCCTTCCTTGACCGACAGCACGAAGGGCTTCTCCGAATAGACGTGCTTGCCGGCGTCGAGGATCTGCTTCGACACCTCGTAATGCACCGCCGGAATGGTCAGGTTGACGATGATGTCGATATCGTCGGCCTTGAGCAGCCCCTCGACGGTCTCGGCGCGCAGCTTGAACTCTTTTGCCCGCGCTTTCGCCGCTTCCATGTTGATGTCGGCGCAGGCGCGCATCTCGATGCCGCGAAACAGCGGCGCCAGCGAGAAATACGCCTTCGAGATGTTGCCGCAGCCGATGACGCCGATGCCAAGTTTTGTTGCCATGCTGATGTGCTCCTAATAGGTCTTGGCGGCTGCGATCGAGCGGCGGGCGAAGCGCTCGATATCGTTGGGATTGTCCTGTTCCATGACGTAGTATTTTGCGGCGCTTTTGGCGCGTAGCGCCTTGATCAGGCCGGGCCAGTCGATGGTGCCGTGGCCGACGTCGGACCAGCCGTCCTCGTCGAGGCCCTCGCCCGGCTTGGCCAAGTCCTTGACATGGACGGCGACGATGCGCTTGCCGTGCTTCTCGATCCAGGGCAGCGGATCGACGCCGCCGCGCACCACCCAGGCGACGTCCATCTCCCAGCCGATGTCGGGCGCGGAGGACAGGATATGGTCCTGCGGCACCGAGCCGTCGGCAAGCGCCTTGAACTCGAAATCATGGTTGTGCCAGGCAAAGCCATAGCCGGCTTTCCTGGCCGTCTCGCCGACCTTGGCCAGGCGTTCGCCGAAACCGCGCCAGCCGGCTGTGTCGGCCGGCCTGAACTCGGCGTTCAGGAACGGGCAGATGAGCAGCGTGATGCCGAGCGCGTCGGCCGTCCTGCGCACGCCGTCGAAATCCTTCTCGAGCGCGTCGATCGAGAAATGCCCGGTCGGCATGGCGAGCCCGTTCTTGTCGAGCTCGGCACGGAACGCCTTGGGATCGTCATAGACGCCGCCGAACCCTTCGACTTGGCTGTAACCAAGCTCCCCCAGCATCTTGAGCACGCCCTCCCAGGGCTGGAAATTGCGGGCGCTGTAAAGTTGGAATGACCAGTTCATCGTCTCTGTCCGTTTTCTTGTGGATGGTTAGTTTTGGGGGGATGAGTCTTGCGGGAGTGGAAGAGTCTTGGGAGGCTAAATCATGCTCTAGAGGCGGTTACCTGTGGCGGCGTCGAAAAGCGAGGCGCGCATCGGGTCAAAACCGATGCCGACCGCCTCGGCGTTGTTTGGCGTGCGCTCGGCCGTCACCCGCACCGTGAAATTCTGGCCGGCGAGCTTCAGCCAGACCAGCGTGTCGGAACCCATGGGCTCGACGACCTCGACATTTGCCGTGGCTGCGAACGGCCATCCCGTGCCGCTGTTGAACGCCACGTGCTCGGGGCGGATGCCGAACACGGCCGGCCCTGGCACCGGGTCCTTCTCGAAAGCATAGGTGGCAAGCGGTATCCGCACATCCTCGGCGACGAAGTGCCAGTCGCCTGCCGCTTGCTCCAGTCTGCCGTCGAGGAAGTTCATTGCCGGCGAGCCGAGGAAGCCGGCGACAAACCGGTTGACCGGCCGGTTATAGATGGTCTGCGGCGCATCGAGCTGCTGGATGACGCCGCCCTTCATCACCGCGATACGGTCGGCCAGCGTCATCGCCTCGATCTGGTCGTGGGTGACATAGATCATGGTGTTCTCGAGCTTGCGATGCAGCAGCTTGATTTCGACGCGCAATTCCGCGCGCAGCTTGGCGTCGAGATTGGAGAGCGGTTCGTCGAACAGAAAGACATCGACGTCACGCACAAGTGCGCGCCCGATCGCCACGCGCTGGCGCTGGCCGCCGGACAGCGCCGCCGGCTTGCGATGCAAAAGCGGTTCGATCTGCAGGATCTCGGCGGCCCGGGCGATGCGCTTGGCGATCTCTTCCTTGGCGAGGCCGGCAACGCGCAGCCCGAACGACAGGTTCTTCTCCACCGTCATCTGCGGATAGAGCGCGTAGGACTGGAACACCATGCCGATCCCGCGATCCTTGGGCTCTTCCCAGGTGACGTTCTTGCCCTTGATGAAGATGCGGCCTTCGGAAACGTCGAGCAGCCCGGCAATGCAGTTTAGCAAGGTCGACTTGCCGCAGCCGGACGGGCCGAGCAGCACGATGAATTCGCCTTCGGCAACATCGAGGTTGAGCGTCTGCAGCACCGATATCGCACCGAAATTCAGCGACAGGTTCTGGATCGAGACGCTGGTGCCGTTTGCCGCAATGCTGCCGTTTGCGTTCATCGCCATCATCCTTTCACCGCGCCGGCGGCGATGCCGCGCACAAACAATTTTCCGGACAGGAAATAGACGATCAGCGGCACCAGGCCGGTCAGGATGGTGGCTGCCATGTTGACGTTGTATTCCTTCACGCCTTGCACCGAGTTGACGATGTTGTTGAGCTGCACCGTCATCGGATAGGTGTCGGGGCGGGTGTAGACGACGCCGAACAGGAAGTCGTTCCAGATGCCGGTCACCTGCAGGATGATGGCGACGACGAAGATCGGCAGCGACATCGGCAGCATGATGCGGAAATAAATGCCCCAGAAGCCGGCGCCATCGACACGCGCTGCCCGGAACAGCTCCTCCGGCATGGAGGTAAAGTAGTTGCGGAACAACAGTGTGAGGATCGGCATGCCGAAGATGGAATGGACGATCACCAGGCCGCTGAGGCTGCCGTAGAGGCCGACTTCGCGCAGGATGATGACGATCGGATAGATCATCACCTGATAGGGGATGAAGGCGCCGACGATCAGGATGATGAAGAAGGTGTCGGCACCTTTGAAGCGCCAGTTGGCAAGCGCATAGCCGTTCACTGAGGCGAGCGCGATCGACAGGATCACCGACGGGATCGTGATGCGCACGGAATTCCAGAAGCCACGCGACAGCCCGTCGCAGTTGAGCCCGGTGCAGGCGCTCGACCAGGCCTTGACCCATGGCTCGAAGGTGATCTCCATCGGCGGCGAGAAGATGTTGCCGAGGCGTATCTCGGGCATGCCTTTGAGCGACGTCACCACCATCACATAGAGCGGCAAAAGATAGTAGAGCGCCACCACGATGAGCGTGCCGTAGAGGAAGATGTTGCGGCGCGAGAACATATGCCGCGGCTTCGGCCCGCTCGGCCCGTACGCTTCGAGCGTGCCGGGGCCGGCCGGCAATGAAACGGTATGGTCAGACACGCTTCTTGCCTCCAAACTCGAGATAGGCCCACGGCACGATGACGATGATCACCGACAGCAGCATCATGGTCGAGGCGGCGAACCCCTGACCGAGGTTCTGGGCGAAGAACATGTAGTCATAGACATATTTGGCCGGGACTTCGGAGGCGATGCCGGGCCCGCCGCTGGTCTGGGCGACAACCAAGTCATAGATCTTGACGATACCGGCAGCGATGATGACCAGCGTGGTGATGAAGACCGGCCGCATCATCGGTATGATGATGAACAGATAGGTCTTCCAGGTCGGTATCCCGTCGACCCGCGCTGCCTTCCAGATGTCCTCGTCGATGCCGCGCAGGCCGGCCAGCATCAGGCACATGATGAGCCCGGTGCCCTGCCAGAGAGCGGCGATCAATATGCCGTAGATGACGATGCTGGAATCATAGAGCGGATTGAAGCTGAAGCTCGTCCAGCCGAGGCTGCGCACCACTCCCTGGACACCGAACTCGGGGTTGAGCAACCACTGCCAGACGAGGCCGGTGACGATGAAGGAGAGGGCGAAGGGATAGAGGAAAATGGTCCGGAACGTGTCCTCGAACCGGATCTTCTGGTCGAGCAGGGCGGCAAGCAGGAAGCCGATCACCAGCGAGAACAGCAGCGACAGCACGCCGTAGATCAGCAGGTTCTCGATCGAGACCAGCCAGCGCGGCACCGACCACAGCCGGTAGTACTGGTCGAGCCCGACGAAATTCAGCCGTGGCAGGAGCTTCGAACTGGTGAAGGAATAAAGCACCGTCCACGCGCTGCCGCCGACAAAGATCACCAGCGCTGTGAGGATCATTGGGATCGAGGCGATCTTCGCATTGAGGTTGCGAAAGAGTTGGCTAGGGCGTTCGCTCTTGCTCATCTGCACAGCCGCTTTGGATCGGGTAAGGGCCGGAGGGTCAAGAGGCCTTGACCCGAGCTCCCGACCCTGCGTTTGCAGGGGCGGGAGTGAGGCGGTCGGTCGATCGCTCAATCGGCCGAACCGACAATGGCGGCGAAGCGCTTCTGCGCATCTTCCACGGTCATGTCCTGCTTGGCGAAGAACTCGGAGAAAAGATCCTCCTTCTGCTTCTGGGTATCCTGCGAAAGCAGCTGGTCGGTCCAGGGCATGACATTGCCCTTGGCGAGAATTTCGAGCCCCTTCTTCATGCAGTCGTTCGCCGCCTTGAGGTCGACGTCGCCGCGTACCGGCAGCGAACCTTTCTTGAGATTGAAGGCGACCTGCGTCTTGGGATCGAGCAGCGTGTGGGCCAGCACTTCCTGTGCCTTCGATTTTTCGGGATCCTTCAGCAGCGGGAAGTAGAAAGCGTCGCCGCCGGTGGCGATCATCTCGTTGAGACCGAGGCCCGGAAGGCAAGTATAGTCCTTGCCGGCGACCTGACCGGCAACCTGGAACTCGCCCTGCGCCCAGTCACCCATGATCTGGCCGCCCGCCTTGCCGGTGATGACCAGATTGGTGGCCTGGTTCCAGTCCTGCACATTGGTGTTCTTGGCCATCTTGCGGGCATCGTCCGCGGCCTTGAAGACCTTGGCGACCTCGGGCCCGGCGGCGAATTCCGCGTCCTTGTCCTTGTAGACCTTGAGGAAGGCGTCGGTGCCGCCGACCGCCGCAAGCAGCACGTCGAAAGCGCCGGAGGCCTGCCAGGGCTGGCCGCCGACCGCGAGCGGCTGGATGCCTGCTTTTTCAAGCGCGGGCGCCGCAGCGACATATTCATTCCAGTTCTTCGGCACCGGCACGCCGGCCTTTTTGAAGGCCGCGTTCGACAGCCACAGCCACTGCCAGGAGTGGATATTGACGGGCACGCAATAGATCTTGCCGTCGAGGGTACAGCCGTCGAGCAGGCTCTTCGGCTGCACGATTTCCGTCCACTTTTCCTTGGTGGCGAGATCGGTAAGGTCGCGCATCAGCCCGGCCTGCACCAATTCTTCCGCCTGCCGGCCGTGATTGAACTGGGTCGCGCCCATCGGGTCGCCGCCGGTGATGCGGCTGATCATGATCGGCCGCGCCGTGCCGCCGGAGCCGGCGATGGCGCCGTCAACCCAGTGATTGCCGGTTGCGTCGAAAGCCTTGGCGAGTTCGGCGACCGCCGCCGCCTCGCCGCCGGAGGTCCACCAATGGGTGACTTCCAGATCCGTCGCGGCCGCCGGGCCGGCAAATTGCAGCGCGACCGTCGCAGCCAGCGCAGCAGTCATGAGTTGGTATCGCATTTCGTTCCTCCCAGAATCTGAAACGTTACAGATTTTCGATACGGCAATTGCTTGAGGCGCGCAACCCCTCGGGCGAAGGTGGCATCAAGTTTTTTCGAAGCGCGAATAAAATCGCGCGGCTCGTCGGCCTACCGCATCGCAACAAGAGGGGTTGCAATGCAAAATGGAATGCTGCGACGCCAAAAAATCGGAAAAGCCCCTTCTGTCGCTCTTTTTGCGCCGACCGGAGTGCCGCTCGTTTTGCGCCTGTCACCAGTGATATCGCCACGGCAGTGACAATCTGTAACGTTTCAGTATATAGCGGTCTCATTCGGTGAAGGCCCGCGGCGTACCCGCGGCCCGCCGATTGCCGGCCTGCCCGGCAACTGCTATGCGCCTGACGGGGCGGGATGAATGAACAGGCATCAAAAAGAGAAGGCCGACGAAGCGTCGGGCCCGGGCCGGCCGACACTGAAGACGCTCGCCTTCATGACCGGGCTGGGCGTCACCACCGTGTCGCGCGCGCTAAAGGATGCGCCCGAGATCGGCGCCGAGACCAGGCGGCGCGTCCAGCTTGTCGCCAAGCAGATCGGTTATCGGCCCAACCGTGCCGGCGTCCGCCTGCGCACCGGCAAGACCAATGTCATCAGCCTGGTGCTCAACACCGAGCACGAGATCATGAGCTTTGTCTCGGATATCATCTACGGCGTTTCGGAAGTCATCGCCGACACGCCCTATCATTTGATCGTGACGCCCTATTCGCGCTCGCAGGATCCGCTCGACCCGATCCGTTACCTCGTGGAAACCGGTTCAGCCGACGGCGTCATCATTTCGCGCACGCAGCCGAACGATCCGAGGGCCCGTTATATGCTGGAGCGCGGCATCCCCTTTGCCACGCATGGCCGCACCGATATGGGGCTGATCCATCCCTACCATGATTTCGACAATTACGCTTTCGCAGCCGAGGCAGTGCGCCATCTGGCCGGCCTCGGCCGTCGCCGCCTGGCTCTGTTGGCGCCGCCGGTCGAGCTGACCTATCACGGCCACACGCTCGCAGGCTTTGCCGATGCGCTGAGCGAGGTCGGCGCCAGCGAGATTCCGTTCAACACCGTTTCGATCGATCATTCGATCGAGCAGATCAGAATGCGGACCGCGCAGCTGATGCGCCGCGAAAGCCGCCCGGACGGTTTCATCAGCAGCGCCGCCGCCGCGACGCTCGCCATCGTCGCCGGCATCGAAGACGCCGGCCTCAAGCTTGGCCGCGATGTCGATGTGGTGTCCAAACAATCGTCGGAGCTTCTGCACCTGTTTCGCAGCGAATTGCTGGTCGTCAACGAGAACTTCCGGCTGGCCGGCGCCGAACTCGCCCGCTCGGTGCTGGGCTGGATCGGCGGCGCCGCACCCGGCACCCTGCAGAGCCTGAGCGAGCCGGGCGAAGTGCAGGCCTATCGCCGCCCCGACTAGAGCGGGATACGTTCAAATTGAACTGGGCTCCGGCTCCAATGCGCGCTGCTGGCTGGCAACCTTGGGGCCGATTGCCGACTGGCGGTTCCGGGCATCCAAATCGCGATTAGCGGACGTAGAAAACTGGTAGGGCTACGTGAAGAACAAATCAAGAACATTGTAATCAAGCATATGCCAGATTGCGGAATGCCGAGGGCGTTGTCATGAGAGATCGTCCATTCCGCCACCTGAGATTTGTCGGCACTTTGCCGAAGAACCGCCGTTCGGCAGTTCCAGCCTATCGCGGAGTTCCTCCACCCAAAGCGTCAGAAGTTTTTCCGGGCTCCGGAGTAGCAGTTGTGATCGTAAGCGGACTTCTCGGATCGAGTTCCTCTTGCTCGTGCACGAGACCACTAGCGGCGAGGAGATCCGCCAAGCCAGCGATCACGCTCGCGTGCATGTCGCCGATAGGACCGGCCACGCCCCGCGTCGGTCTCCCGAAGCGGCGGAGCAGATCGGCGTCCATCATATGGGGGCGCAGCGGAATGTTGACGTCGGCAAGATGTCTTTCGAGGTGCCGGAATATGCGGATGCCTCCGGTGTCCATATCTCCCCAGTGAAACGTTGGCGCTTGCGCCTGGGCCGCCAGTCTTGTGATTGTCGCGAGCGTCGGCCGCGAGGGGAAGCCACCGGAATAGATGACGAGGGCCCGTTCGGACCGTGCGACCTCCCGGATGTGCCGGACGAATGACGTGAAGTTCTCGATCGTCAGGACGTAGTCGGGCTTCGTCAGGAGACTGATTCCGCCAACGCAGTCGGTCGGTATTCCGACATAGGGAATCGCCGGAAACGACCGCCCGTCCAGAGATACGTCACCGTGCATGAGGGTTGGTTGCGGCAAGCGCCTGATACCGGCGCTGGCAAGCAGCTCCTCCGGATCGAGCCGAGTCTGCTCGTCCATGCTCGCGAAGATCTTCGCCATTGCTGCGGCGACTTGCCGGACATTCCTCTCCAGCGCCTTACTGTCGCCGACCGTCAGCCGCGAGAACGTCCGGAAGTCCTGCTCCTCCTGCGGATCGCCCGACATGCGACTGCGTACTGCGATGGCGAGGCCGATCACGTTTGCAAGCGTTCGCCCGTCCCCATTCCGGACTCCGATGTGGGACACGCCCCGCGTCCAGGCCGCGACGGCGTCATCGATTAAGCTGGCGGCGCCGACCGGTAGCCCCGGTTGCGACCGGAGTTCTGCAGCGGCTTGGTATGCTAGCTCGCTAGCCGGCCGCCGTTGGAGCTTCCGGTAGAGTACCCCGGCATCCTTCAGCCTTGCACCTGTTACCCGACGTTCCGTCTTTGGACCGGTTTGGACCCGCTCGATCCCGCCTGCTCGCTCCAGCGCTGCGAGTTCCTCGTCGAAGGTGTCCCGCCGGTCCATGTTGGCGAACCCGTCATTATCGATCGAGGCAATCAGGTTTCTCGCGGCCGGATTGCGTTCGTGCCGCGTCAGCAGATCGTCGACGAGTGAACTGATGGTGGAATACCCGTGCCGGCTCATTCGGCGGCGCTCGCCTTGAGGCCGAGGCGTTCCGCGAGTTCTTCATCCGTCGCGTGCTGCGGATTGGCAGCGCGCATCTCCTCGCGGACACGGTCCTTGATTTGGATGGATTCGGCCAGGGAAATGTCACCGCCGCGGAATACGTCGATGATATAGTTTAGATTCTCGTAGACGACCGCACGTTTCTCGGTCGGCGCGGCGATGACTACCTGGAGGCCGATCGCGCGGTAGAAGTCCAGCAGTGTCCGCTGGTTGGGGCCATCCATCTTGCTGAAGGCCTCGTCGAATACGGCAAGGCCCATTCCGAGATCACTTGGAGAAGTCGCCTGGCGGACGCCGTGATAGGAGCTGGCGAGGGCCGCTCCGATGACGACGTAGAATGGCACCTGGCGTTCAGCACCGCTGGCCACGCCGCGTCGGCGGTCGAAGCTCGTTGTCCGTCCGGTCGCGACGTCGCGCATCCTGAGATCATAGGTGAAATAGCTGCGGTAATCTTGAAAGACTGTAAAGTCGAAGGATTCGTCGGCGAGGAGCTGCTCTATCTGTCTCAGCGCTCGCGCGTGCCGCTCGTCGCGAGGCGCGGCCCGGTCGAACAGGGCATCGAGCACGCGCTCGTCGGTCTCGCTGTCCTTGGCGAGATGATAGAGGTCGTCGAACTCCGGTTTGACGAGCTCCGCCAAACGATAGATCTCGCCGTGAAGGGGACGTGTACGGAGCGCCGCTGATAGCTTCTCCATCTCTGAATGAAGCTGCCCGAAACGGCTGTTCAGCTCATGAATGAAGGTCGTCTTGAAGAGACGCGAAATCCGATCTGCCGCCTCGTCCGCTTGCTCGCGGTACCGAATGAGCTCATTTCCTTCGAGCATCGCTATGCCAGTCGACACCCATGGCTTCACCGTGCCGATGATCGGCACGTCCGCGTAGCCCTCGAGTGCGTCGGGGAAGTCAATCGCATACCTTCCTAGAGCCGCCCTGATCTCGTGACCGAGCTCCCGATATCCCTGCTTCGCGTCGTCCGCTGCCTTCTCCATATCGGAAGCAATCCGAGCCGGGTTTCTAGCGGGATGGCCTTTATATCGCTCGCGGAGCGATCGAATTTGTGCCGCGGAGGTCACGACACTACGGAATTGTCGACGGCGATGGCCGAGGCACAGATAAGAGCCGACACTCTGCTCGCCCGCGCCTAGTCTTGTCTTGACCTCCTCAATCTTCGATCTGAGCGACGCGCGATTGTCGATTAGTTCATCGCGATCTGCCCTGAGACTGCTCAACAAGGTCTGCGACCGCTTCTCTGCGTCAAGTAGTTCAGGGTCGACCTGGGCCGATATCCGATCAAGTCGTCGCCGCGCATCGGCCAGCCTGTCGGCCAAATCCCCCTGTGCGAATGCGAGCGCTTCGAACTTGTCCTTTTCGCCGACCGGTCTACTGCAATCTTCGAGGCGTCGGATCGTGTCCTCGAAGAAGCGCTTCTTCTCAAGATGAATCCTCAAAAGCTGCGCCCGCTGTTCTATCCGCTCCCGTAGTGTGGACTCCATTAGTGGTGCCGCAGCCCGCCCAATCTTGAGGCCATCCGGCCGGCGTATCTCGGTAATCAGGCCGTCGTAATATGCACCGTCAGCCATAACGGCGCGGCCGCTGGATAGAAGCTCATCTTGGTTCTCCGCAAGTCGTACATTGCCTATTCTGAAGACTACGAACGCCATGGCCAGCTTGTCGTCACTGCCGATCATCGAAGCTAGTGTGCCGCCCTCGGCCACGGTCGGCCTCGACTGCAGCTTGCGGGTGTTGGCTACGCGGCATCCCGGATAGGTGTCCCGTCCATGCCGCAGGATCTCGGTTGCACGGTAGGCGTGCTCCGGATCGACAATTATGGCCTCGCGGTCGCGGGTGAGTAGCGCCTCAAGTGCATTGCGCCAACGTTCGTCGATTACCTCGGCGACCTCGCAGAGTGTGCGCGGCTTCATGCCTTCGCGGCGCAGAGCCTCCATAAGTTTCGACGTTGCGGTACTAAGGGTAATCTGTCCCCGTTTGGCGTTGGCGAGCTGTTTGCTGTCCTCGGCTGTCTCGGCCTCAAGCTGCTTGACCCATACGATGGCGTCGTCTCGCTGGTCGGTCGCCTTTTCTGTCCGGGCGATCGCCGCTTCAGAAACCGCGTCCAGCAGCTCATCCATCTTCGCCGGATCGCGTGGCCAATCGGGCGGTGCGAGCCCGCGGCTGTCCTCCTCGACGCGTTCGAGCGCGCGGAGCAGTTCGCCCGGGTTTATGACGCTCAGCTTGTCGCGCAGCCCCAGGAGCTGGATCGCGCGCGCAGCGCGGAGGTGTCGAGCTGACAGACGCTCCATGATGTCAGCACGGTCTCGCTCCAGCCCCCTAATCTCCTGTTCGACGATGGCGCGCTGTCCCTGCGCGCCGGTCGCGGCAAGCTGTCGCTGAACGGACGCGAGCACCTCGGTCTCGCGCTCAATCTCCTCCTCCACCCGCGCGAACTCCTCCATGACTACATGCAACTCGTGCGACTTCGACTTTTGTTCACGGATGTTCGTCAACAGCCTGGCGAATCCTTCGATCAGCATGGCGGTCTTCTCGATCGCGCGGCAGGTGAGCTCCTCGGCGAGAAGTCGGTCGAACTCCACTATTTGGGCGCGGATTGCGCGAAGTGCTTCTAGTCTTCGGTTGAGGTCGGCAATGGTCTTTTGGATCTCACGGTAGCGGCGGATAGAATCGCGTAGCTCGGCGATGTCGATCGGCTTGGGCTCGAGCAGATAGCGGTGCACGAACTGTTCGACAGACGAGATGTCTGTGAAGGAGAGCGCGGCCACGAAAGTGCGAACGAACCGCTCGGGATCTGACGCCCGGCGCCCCGTGAACAACGCGCGCATGTACTCACGGATGAATGTCTTGGCATCGTCCGGCGTGTGCAACTGACCGCCCGCTTCGCCGCAGGCCTGATCGAGTCGACGGCGGACTACGGGCCAGACGGTTGGCCGGGATCCGTCTTGGCCGATATCCAGCAGCATCGAGGTGTCGACGCTGATCCCCTCGGCTACAAACCGTCCCACTACCTCTGTCTGTTGTCCGCGTGCGGCCTCAACACACAGCCCGAGGCTCACAGGCATCCGCCGCCTTTCCGAATCCTCGAAGACAAGCGCGATGTAGCTCCTTGCCTGGTTCCTGAGGAAAGTGTCCTCGTTGAGTTGGCCGAGGCAGTAGCCCCCGAGGGTGCGGTCTGAACGGCCGCTGCTCTCGCCGCCGATCGGTTGAACCGGTACAGACGAGACGAACCGCCCGCCATGATCGCCTGTATCAGATCGATGATCGTAGACTTGCCGGATCGGTTCTGGCCGAGGATGGCCGCATCGCCGGCCAGATCGAGGTCGGCCCTTACCATCATGTGCCAGTTAACGAGGACGATGCGCCGCAGTTCTATCATGCCTCGCCTCCCACCGTGGGCTGATCGTCCGCGTCCGGGTTCGGGGCAGTCGGGCGCGACAGGATCTGCTCGAGCGACGCGACGAAGTCGTCGCCGGCGATGCTCGTAACGAGCGCGCGAATGTCGAGATTCATATCCTGCGCGTCTGCGTCGAACTCACCGAGGCAAACAATCGCCTTCCGTTCGAGCATCCGAAGCACATCCCGGAACTCGTTTGGCGCAAGGGCCGCGCGCCGACTTCCGGCGACTATGCCCTGATAGGCCACATAAGCCTCGTTAAGCGTCGTGCGGACGGTGCCGTTGGTGTAGATTTCGCCGAGTTGGAGTGCCTCTTCCCAGAGCCGTCGCATGAGGAGTAGGGCAATCGTCTCATCAATGCGCATCCTCGGCAGCGACGTGCGCTCCGGATCGGGTAGGATCCCCGCCCAGCCTTCAGTCTCCCGGTGGACGAGACGATAGCCGGCGACTTCAAAATAAGCCTCGACGAGCTTCGCGAGCTCAGGACGGTAAAGCGTTTCGAGCAACGTTGCGGCCCCACGGTCCTCAACGTGGACGAACTGGTTCCGCATTAGATGCGCAATGAACTGCGTGACCCGTAGGAAGCCACGGGGATTCGAATTTTCGAGGGCGTTGAACTCAAGCAGCATACTCGACCTCGAAAGTGATGCTGTCATCGAGGCGCTTCACGTGAAAGCCGCCGCAGTCTAGCCACTCGTTTGACACCGCCTCGTCGAACGCCGCGAGCTCGAACCTGCCCTCAAGCACTTTCGCGAGTCGCGAGCCGGCGTCAGCACCGAGGCCACCTGCAACCATCATTCGGACGGCTTCGAAGGCGAGGAAGTCGTCTACGGTTTCGATCCACATGGAGGCGGCCGTAGTTTCGCCAAAGGGCGGGACCCGCCTTTCGAGGAAACGGCTAACCTTTGCCGGCGTGATGGTCAGGCGATCCAAGTATGCCCGCTCGAGTTGACGTCTGAATTCGCGTATCGGATCGGGCGCCGGAAGAGCTAGGTCTGCGTCGGCGATCTCTGGCCGCGCCCCGCGTGGCTTCGCGAGGAGCTCGGGAGCGACCACAGTCAACCGAGGCTCAATCAATCCTCGGACCGTAAGATCGTCAACGCCCCGCGAAAGAGCGTCATCGAGGCCCTGGATCGCATGCTCGCTGCGCTGAACGAAGTTGGTTCGGCGCCCGGCATATCTGACCACGTTGCGCAGCCGCGTCTCGAGCCTGGACCGGTGTTGCTGGATCGCCTCGAAGGATTCCTCGATGCGCTCGAACACGCGGCGGATCCGGAACACGTCCTCCTGCACGAGGTCGCGCGCCGCTTGCCCATCAGGAACCAGCCTGGCCTCAAGGTACGCGTCTGCGATTGCTGCCAGATCAATCTCGGAATCCTCCAACTCATCGAGGGAGGCGATAATGGTCCGCCGATGCCGATAGGGATGCGCCGTGGTCGAGATGGACGTGTAGTCGCGCAGTAGCACCCGCTCGACGAAGTCCTCGAAGTAGTGCCGCAGCCGCTCGGCAAGCGTGTCCGAGGAGAGCACCTGCCGGTCAACTTCCCGCAGGGCCGCGAGCACGCTTCTTAGGTACCGTCCGAAACGTGCCGAGTCTTGGGCGGCCTTGTTGAGGCCCAGAGCGTTCTCGGCTGGCTTCTCGCGTACCGCGCGGATCGCGTTCCTCACCTCCACCACTAGGCCGCCGAGTTGCTCGGCGCCGCCCTCCTTCAGGGAGCACAGGAATTCGGCGAGACGCATCGCGCCGGACGGCATCTCTACGGTCGTCTTAAGCCCATAGCTCGCCTCGTCCAGCCAGCCCGTCTGCAACATCCGGTTATAGATATGGCGAGAGCGGCTAATCGCGCTCCCGGTGGCCTCATCATCAACGCCTGCGACGCGGCGACGTCTAACCCGTCGGCCGGTTCGCGTGATGAGACGGTCTAGGTCGACGGCAGCTTCGTCCTCAGCCCAAAGGCCGGGCTCCCGCGAGACACAGTCGTAGATCACGCCGACCACCTCCGCCTCGGTCGGGAACAGCAGGTCCGACCGGTAGAGGCCGTCGTAGACGGCAAGGATTGCCCGCTCATAGAGCAGCCGGTTCCCGCCAGAGAACACCGTAAAGACGTCCGGGCCGAGTTGGCCGAAGAGTTGCGGACGCGATGCATCCGATACTGAAGATACTGCGGACTTTGCCAAGACTCCCACCCCTAAAGACGAAGTTGACGGGAGCCCGTCTGAAGGTCAAGTGCTTAAGGATGATGCCTGCCGGTAAGACACAAAAAATGGTTCAAACAGGCTTCGGGCAATGATGAACAAACGGCTGTTTTGTGATATTGGACATCAGCGTTGGCGTCCAGAATGAGGGCGCTAACCCGCCGCTCCGCTCCCCCACGGGCCATGGAAAGCACCCTGCCCATCGATGCGCTCGAAGCCGTGCGCGCCGAAGAAATCGCGCTGCGCCTGGATCAGGTTCGAAGTGCCGCGGCCCTGCCGGTAACTGTCGAAATAGGCAAGTGCAGATGACAGGGCCGGCACCGGCGAGCCGGCTTCGGCCGCCCTTGCGACGACACGGCGAAGCGACGGATGCGCCTCCTGCATCAATGAGACGAAAGCCGGCGCCATCAACAGGTTGGTGGCTGCGCCGCCGCCGCCGAAGGCCTCCGCCATCGTATCCAGCAATTGCGAGCGGATGATGCAGCCGGCCCGCCAGATCTTGGCGATGACCGGCATCGGCAGGTTCCAGTTGAATTCCTTCGACGCGCCGCTCATCACCGCGAAGCCTTGCGCGTAGGCGGCGATCTTGCCGGCAAACAGAGCCAGCTCGAGATCGGCGAGCACGGCGTCCCTGTCTCGGGAAATCTTGCTAACACCGCCGCCATAGACCTTTTCGGCGGCAAGCCGCTCGTCCTTGATCGACGACAGTACGCGTGCCGCCACAGCCGCCTCGATCGCGGTGGCCGGGATGCCGAGCTGCTGCGCCTCGATCACCGACCATTTGCCGGTGCCTTTCTGGCCGGCGCGGTCGAGGATGATGTCGACCACCGGTTTGCCGGTCTTGGGATCGTCGGCGGCCAGCACCTTGGCGGTGATCTCGATCAGGTACGAATTGAGCCTGCCCGTGTTCCACTGGGAAAACACCTCAGCGATCTCTTTCGGCCCCATGCCGAGCCCGTCGCGCAAGATGCCGTAGATCTCGGCGATCATCTGCATGTCGGCATATTCGATGCCGTTGTGGATGGTCTTGACGAAATGGCCGGCGCCGTCGGTGCCAAGCCACGCCGCGCAAGGCTCGCCCTTGAACTTGGCCGAGATCGCGGTCAGCACCTTTTCGACGCGCTTCCAGGACTCTTCGGTGCCGCCGACCATGATCGAGGGACCGTGGCGTGCGCCCTCCTCGCCGCCGGACACGCCCATGCCGATGAAGGTCAGGCCCGAATCGGTAAGCTCGGAGAAGCGCCGCATCGTATCGCGGAAATTGGCATTGCCGGCGTCGATGACGATGTCGTTGGCCGACAGCACGCCGCGCAATGCCGCGATCTGCTCGTCGACCGGCTTGCCGGCCAGCACTATGATGATGATCGGCCGCGGCGGCCGGATCGCGGCGGCCAGTTCTTCGAGGCTGTAGCAGGGCACCACCCTATCCCGAAGCGCGCCGGCATTTTCGACAAAGGCATCGGTGCGCGCCGCGGTGCGATTGAAGACGGCGATGCGGTGCCCCTTCTCGGCGATGTTGAGCGCCAGATTGGAGCCCATCGTGCCAAGGCCGATCAGGCCTATTTCGGCTTTTTCCATCGTTTCTTCCCTGCTTTCGGATCTTGTTGGTTTGAGCCCGCGATTGGGTTGGACGCCCATTCTTGATGGCGATGATTGACGGGGGTTCGCGGCCGCGTCAACCGCCTCGCCGAATTGTCTTGCAGCCGGGGCGTGTTGAGATGCAGGTCAGGCCGAGCCGGGGTCGAAGACGGGCGCGTAAGCGACCAAACAGGTGGTTTCCGAGAACCGGAGCGGAGCGTACTTAAGTACGTGATCACCGGAAGCGCAGGATACCGCCATTTGCAGGCCGGCACCACCTGAATATCAGCACGTCACTCCGGCCTGATGTCGATCGGCGCCTCTATCTTCACCATCTCGAAATCCGAGACCAGGATATCGAGCCGCGCCGTCCACCGGCCGGCGACCGGAATGTCGAGATCGTCAACGCGCCAGGTGCCGTCGCCGGGATTCGTCGCCGGGCGCTTGATGGGTTCGATGCCGGAATCGGGCTTTGACAGCACCAGCGTTACCTGCTTGGCGTCGAGCGGGCCGAAATCGCCGGTCATGATGAAGATCGAAGCGGCAACAGGTCCGGTGTGCCCGGGCGCAATGCTGAGGTCGGCCATCGCTTGCAGCGTGTGGATATGCACCGATGCCGGCTGTGCCGCGGCGATCGCCAGCGCCCGCGGCGGCGGCGTGAAGCGCCAGCCGGCGGCAACGCCGAAGATCGCCAGCACAACCAGCACCTCGATGGCGATCGAGCGGGCCAGCCGCCGCTGGACTTCCGTTTCGCCCGCCTCAGCCGGGGCCGTAAGCTTGAAGCGATTGACGGCGGCGAGCGTGAACAGAAAGACGAGCAGCACCAGCTTGAGCAGCAGCAGCCTGCCGTAAGCGGTATGGACCAGCGCCGACGGCGTTTGCACCTGGATGACGGCGAGCACGATGCCGGCTGCCGCAAGCACCGCCACGACGAACAGGATCGCTCGTGAAAACCGGCGCAGCAACGGCCCGGCTTTGTCCGGCTGCCGTTTCAAGGCAAGACCGAGCGGCGCCAGCGCCCCGGACCAAATCGCGATACCAGTGGCGTGCAGAAACACCATCGGCCGGGTCAGCCATTGCGGCTCGGCGGCACTGGCATGCCCGCTGGCGGCAAGTGCTGCGCCAACGCCAACCAGTCCGGCCAAGGCCAGCGGCTTTGCGTCGGCGGGCGGCACGACCAGCGATAATAGGCTCAGGCCGAGCGCCATCAGCGCGATCAGCACCGTCCAGCCGAAGCTGGTGCCAAGCCCGGTCTGCCAGATGACCGGCTGCGCCAGCCGGGCAAGCGGCGCACCGAGCGCATCCAGCCCCTGGAAACCGAGCGACAGCGGTGCCGCCGCCAACCCGCACAGGATCGCAGCGACGATCATGTTCCGGCCGGATCGACCGCCTTGCGCCAGCCAGCCTAGCGCAAAGGCACCGCCGACACCGAAAAACAGGCCGATGTATAGAAAAACCTTGCCGATCCAGATCGCCGTTCGAAGCGCCCGGTCGACAGCTTCGGAGGCGGCCGGCGCAGCACTCGGTGCACCGACCGAGAACAGCACCGAGCCGCCGACCGGATGCCCGTCGGCGGAGATTACCCGCCAGCTCAGCACATGCGAGCCGGATTTCAGCGCCTGCGGATTGTCGATCTCGACGGTCTGGCCGCTGAGCCGGAAAGAGCTCAGCGGGACCGCCGTGCCGTCGGGCCGCACCAGCGTCAGCACCAGCGGCGAAACCGGCTCGCTGAAGGTCAGCGACATTTGCGACGGGCTCTGCGCCAGCACCGCACCGTCAGCCGGCTCGGCCTTGATCAGCGCCGCATGGGCGAAGGCTGCGTTTGGCGCGGCAATGGTGGCAAGCAGCACAATCGCGGCCAGCAGGCCGATGGCAAGCCGGCCGGTTGTGCAGGCCGTTCGCACGATGGATGCCGCGCTCATGTCACCGCCACAAAGACAGCGGCGCGCTCTTTCGGATAGAGCGCGCCGCGTAAGGATCACTTCTTCGGCAGCAGCTTGAGGCCGGGCGCCGGAAATTCCAGCGCGTCCTCAGCCTGCCCGGCCGCCGGAACCTCGATCCAGCGATCTGCAATGCCGTCACATTCCTGCACCACCGGGAAATGCAGCATCTGGCCTGCCGGCAGGTCGGACGCCAGTGTCGCGCGAAAGACGAATTCGTCCTAGAATTCGTCCGGCAGGCTGCCGGCGCTCCAGTCGACCTCCTTGACGCCGCTGGTCACTGCCTGGCCGTAGAGCTGGTAGGACTTTTCGTATTTGCCGTTCTTGACCTGCAGTGTCCAACCCGGCTTCGGCATCGGTTTGACCGAAAGCACCCCTTCCGGGATCTGCACGCGCACGGCGGTCGTCGCCTTGCCCTCGCAACCATGCGGCACCCGAAGAACCGCCTTGTAGGTCGAGCCCACCGCCGCCTCCGGCGTTTCGAGCGTGATGTGGGCAAAGGCCGCGCTGGTCCCGAGGACAAGAAGCACGCAGCCGGGCAAAAGAGATTTCTTCATGATGCTACCTCTCGAAGCGGCCAAGTCAGTCGTCGTCCTGGGGCGCCGCGCTGCCGATGCCTTGCACGGCGAATTCAATCTGCAGGGGCCCGGCTTTTTCGAAGGTCAGCGTGGCGGAGAACGTTTCGCCCTCCTTGGGCTGCCGCTTCAAATCCATGAACATCAAATGATAGCCGTTAGGCGCCAGCGCGACCTTGCCGCCAGCCGGGATTTCGAGGCCGCCGGTGACCGGCCGCATGGTCATGACGCCATTGCTGACGCCCATCTCGTGCAGTTCGGCCTTGGCCGAAATGTCGGAGGTGATCGACAGCAGGCGATCCGCCGCACTGCCGGTGTTGGTGATGGTGAAGTAGCCGCCGGCCACCTTGGCGCCGGCTGGCGTGGCGCGCGACCAGGGGTGCCCGATCTCGAGATCGCCAAGCTTGAACTCGTGTGCCAACACCGTCTGGGCGCTGGCGAACAGGACGGCAAGAACGCAAAGGGCGATGCCGAGACGCTGCTCGAAACGACCCAGTGCGAAGCGCCTGCGGCTGGATGCGGCAGCGCGAAAAGAGTGAGACATGATTGCTCCGTGGACTTTAAGGGGGATCGCGCCGATGGCCGGTCGCGAACGATGTCAATAAACGCGCCGGCAAAGCGTTGCGCGGCGCGAACCAGAACGGATCAGGCCGTCGCCGGTGGTGCACGCGGATTGGATGGAGTGCGGGCGCGGGCGAAATCGCGATGCCGGAAGGCCGGCAGGATAAAGGCGATGGTTTCGACGGAAAGGCTGCGAGCCAGGCTCCCGGCGGCATCGGGTGGCGCGTAGACCGCCGAAACGAGGTTGCAGCCAAGCATGCAGCAAGCCGGCATGTGCTGCTGATGCGGATCGCCGGCGGGGAGTTGCGCCGCACCGTCATGGGTGCAGATCGTGTTGCCGAAAGCATCGAATTGCGAGGCGTTCGGCGCGACGCCGGACGCAAACGCGCCGAACATCGACTGGAGCATGAAAAGCCAGGCCGCGGCGAACGCGACCGGCATGCTCCATCGTCTCCGGCGTATGGTCAAGAACCAGCCTCTTCACGCAGCAACGTCAGCTCTCTAGCACGGAGCCGGCGGCCGGAAAATCGCCAAAACGTTGCTGCGGCAACGCAACACAATCACGCGCGTTGCGGCTGCCTGCCCTCGGGAATCGACGTCAGCAGCGTGTGGCGGGCCGATTTCAGGTGCTTGCGGCAGGCGGCGTCGACCTTGGCGAGATCGCGCGATTTGAGCGCGGCGATATAGGCGAGATGCTCCTGGACCGCGACTTCGTTGCGCTCGCGCTCCTGCGCCTTGTTCCACTGGTAGTGGTAGTGGAAGATCATGGCGATGACGTCGTAGAAATCGACGATGAAGCGGTTGTGCGACGCCCGATGGATCAGCCGGTGAAAGCGCTCGTCAAGCTCGGAGAATTCGTTGAAGCGCACGGCGATCTCGCGCTCCAGCCGGTGATGCTCGTCTTCCAGGCGGTCGAGGTCGGCCCACACCGGGCTGTCCTCGGGCAGAGCGGCAAAGGCTGCGGCCGAGCGCAGTTCGAACATCTCGCGGATTTCGGTCAACTCCAGCGCGAAGGCGCGGGTAAAGCCTTTCAGCACCCAGTGACTGTTGCGGCGCTTCTCGATCAGCCCAAAGCGCGAGAAGCGGATCAGGAATTCGCGCACGCTGGTGGTGCCGACGCCGATCTCACGCGCCAGTTCGAGCTCGTTGATCTGCATGCCGGCTTCGGCACCGCTGGCAAGCAGCCGCCGCATGAAGGAGCGCTCGATGATCTCGGCCAGCGTGTCGGTTTCTTCCTCGGGGAAGAAATCGTCCGGTCGCGGTTCGCGCAGGACCGTCTTGCTGCGCTTGTTCCAATCGATCAGCCCGGTTTCTTCCATGCGCGCAAGGATAGTGCGGACCGTCGTGCGGCTGACGCCGAGCAGCGTACCCAGCTCCGGCTCCGAAGGCAGGCTCCTGGTTTCGTCGAGCAGCCTCAGACCGCGATTATAGGCGTCCTTGTAAACGTTGTTGCTCTTCGACATCCCCTGCCCCGTGGCGCATCGGCGTTTGCGGCCAGTGTGAAGCGTTTCTCGCGCATGAAACCGGTACCTTTTCGGAAAACATCATGCGCAACGCTAGTTTTGGTTGTAGAGCCTACTTCTCGCATCCAAAAGACGCGTCGCGCTCTGGCGAAAAAACAATTGACGCAAAAATGTTTTTTCACGATAAAAGACATTATATGTTAAGAGCCGCGTGTCAATCCGCTCGCGCACCCAGGAACACACCCAGGAAGCTCCCGTGAACGCCGCAAACAGCATTCTTCTGTCTCCCGCCGACAATGTCGCGGTCGCCAATGGCCGCATCGAGATCGGCACCGTGCTGCCGGGCGGCGCCGTCGCCGCCGCAGTGATCGAGCCGGGCCACAAAGTGGCGATCAAGCCGATTGCGGCCGGCGAGGCCGTGGTCAAATACGCCCAGGCGATCGGCCGCGCCACGCAAAACATCGCGCCCGGCGAGCATGTCCATTCGCACAATCTGGTCTTCGAAAGCGGGCGTTTGCCGGTGGTGCCGCCGAGCGAGGCAGTGCATGCGACCGAGGCCGACCGCGCCCGCACCTTCATGGGCTACCGCCGCGCCGACGGCCGCGCCGGCACGCGCAACTTCGTCGGCATTCTCGCCAGCGTCAATTGCTCGGCCACCGTCTGCCATGCCATCGCCGACGCCGCGAACCGCACCCTTCTGCCGCAATATCCCGGCATCGACGGCTTCGTCCCGATCGTCCACGGCCAGGGCTGCGGCATGAGCGCCACCGGCGACGGCATGATGGTGCTACACCGCACGCTGGCCGGCTACGCCCGTCACCCGAATTTCGGCGGCGTGCTGATGGTCGGGCTCGGCTGCGAGGTCAACCAGCTCACCCTCTACGGCCAGAAGGGCGTTGCCGCGGGAAAACGTCATTTCAACATCCAGGAAGCCGGCGGCTCGCGCAAATCGGTCGAGAAGGCGTTGATCGTGCTGGCCGAGATCGCCGAGGAGGTCGGCAAGCTTCAGCGTGAGCCGATCCCGGTCAGCGAGATCGTCGTCGGCCTGCAATGCGGCGGCTCCGACGGCATGTCCGGCATCACCGCCAATCCGGCGCTGGGTGCCGCGGTCGACATCCTGGCCGGCGTCGGCGGCATCGGCATCCTTTCCGAGACGACGGAGATCTATGGCGCCGAGCACCTGCTCGCCTATCGCGCCGCAACCCCCGAGATCGCCGCCAAGCTCGACGGTTATGTGAAATGGTGGGAAGACCACGTCGCCAAGCATGGCGCATCGATCGACAACAATCCCTCACCGGGTAACAAGCGCGGCGGCCTGACCACCATCCTGGAAAAGTCGCTCGGCGCGGTCGCCAAGGGCGGCCAGACGCCGCTCAACGGCGTCTTCGGCTATGCCGAAAAGGTCACCGGGCACGGGCTGGTGTTCATGGACACGCCCGGCTACGACCCGGTCTCGGCCACCGGCCAGGTGGCGGGCGGCGCCAACGTCATCGTCTTCACCACAGGCCGCGGCTCCTGCTTCGGCTGCCGGCCGACGCCGTCGATCAAGGTCGCCAGCAACTCGACCATGTATCACACGATGGAAGAGGACATGGACGTGAATTGCGGCGTCATCGCCTCGGGCGAAAAGACCATCGCCGGCATGGGCCGCGAGATCTTCGAACTGATCGTCGAGACGGCTTCGGGCCGCAAGACCAAGAGCGAAGAGTTCGGCTACGGCGACAACGAGTTCGTGCCGTGGCACCTCGGAGCGACGCTCTAAGCCGGACCATGCGCAACAGTCGCGAACACCTGACGTGATCGCCAGGTGTCACAGTTCCAACGCTCCCGAAAAAGAATGAACATTCCATATTGACTGGATGATGGAATTAATATTCCATGCAGCATATTGGAGGAGATTGGCAGCGGAGTTCCGACAGAAAAAACTCTTCCGTCCAGCCATTCGAAGCGGCCATCAAACAGCGCTTGCGCCGACCGAGATGATACACTATCAAAATGCGGTAAATGTTTTTTATTGATAAAGTTCCGTTTGGGCCGCGCCATCCGAATGGAGCTTCCGTAACATTCACCGGGCGACTTAGGGAGGACTCCTAATGAAATTCGTGACCAGCATTCTCAATCGCCGCGCCTTCGTGGCACTCGCAGCCGCCTCGATGCTTGCCGGCGTGATGCATTCGGCCCCGGCATCCGCGGCCGACGTGACCATTCCGATCATCGTCAAGGACACCACGTCCTTCTACTGGCAGATCGTTCTGGCCGGTGCCCGCAAGGCTGGCAAGGACCTCGGCGTCAACGTGCCGGAACTCGGCGCCCAGGCAGAGACCGACGTCAACGGCCAGATCTCGATCCTCGAAAATGCCGTCGCCGGCAACCCGGCCGCCGTCGTCATCGCGCCGACCGAAGCCAAGGCGCTCGGCAAGCCGATCGACGAGGCCGCCACCAAGGTCAAGATCATCGGTATCGACTCCGGTGCCGACTCCAAGGCCTTCACGTCGTTCCTGACCACCGACAACATCCAGGGCGGCCGCGTTGCCGCTGACGGCCTTGCCGCAGCCATCGGCGAAGCCAATGGCGGCAAGGTCGAGGGCGACGTCGCCCTGATCACCGCGCTTCCGGGCGCCGGCTCGCTCGAACAGCGCGCCCAGGGTTTCAAGGAACAGCTCGCCGCCAAATATCCCGGCCTCAAGCTGGTCGCCGACAAATACGCCGACGGCCAGGCCACCACCGGCCTCAACATTGCCACCGACCTGATCACCGCCAACCCCAATCTCAAGGGCATCTTCGCCTCCAACCTGATCATGGCGCAGGGCGTCGGTCAGGCGATCGCCGAGAACAGCCTCTCAGGCAAGGTCGGGCTGGTCGGCTTCGACAGCGACGAGAAGCTGATCAAGTTCCTCAATGACGGCGTCATTTCGGCGCTCGTCGTCCAGGATCCGTACCGGATGGGCTATGACGGCATCAAGACGGCGCTTGCCGCCTCGAAGGGCGAGAAGGTCGAGGCCAATGTCGACACGGGCGCCAATTTGGTCACCAAGGCCAACATGAAGGATCCGAAGATCGACGCGCTGCTCAACCCGAAGCTCGACTGAGCATAGCCGCAAGTGAACTGTTTCCGGGGCCTTTTCGCCCCGGAAACATCCCACTCGTGCCAATCGCGAGGCCAATCTTTGGGGGCCAATCTGGGAGGATTGTCATGATGTCGACGGCGCAGGAACTCCATCCGGCCCCAACGCTGGAACCGGGCAGGACCATCCTCGAACTCCGCGGGCTGGAAAAGCGCTATCCCGGCACCCATGCGCTGAAGCCGGTCGATCTCGCCTTCAAGGCCGGCGAGATCCACGCCATCGTCGGCGAGAACGGCGCCGGCAAATCCACCCTGATCAAGCTTCTGACCGGCGTCATGCCGCGCACCTCCGGCGACGTCATCTGGGAGGGCAAGCCTGCCGCATTGGCAACGCCGCATGAGGCGATGGCGCTCGGCATCAATGCCGTGCATCAGGAAGTCGTCCTGTGCCGCCATCTCACCGTCGCCGCCAACATGTTCCTCGGCGAGGAGGATTCCCGCTTCGGCATCCTGCAGCAGCGGGCGATGGTCAGGCAGGCGCAGAAGATCATCGACGATCTCGGCTTCGACCTGCCGGCCCATGTCATGCTGGGTGACCTGACCATCGGCCAGCAGCAGCTGATCGCCGCCGCCCGCGCCACAGTGCGCGGCACCACATTCCTGATCTTCGACGAGCCGACCGCCTATCTTACCCGCAAGGAGGCCGACCAGCTGTTCACGCTGATCCGCCGGCTGAAGGGCGAAGGCGTCACCATCATCTACATCAGCCATCGCATGGAAGAAGTGTTCGAGCTCGCCGACCGCGTCTCGGTGCTGCGCGACGGCACGCTGGTCGGCACCAGGGACATTGCCGAGACCAATGACGCCGAGTTGGTCAAGATGATGATCAACCGCTCGATCGAGCAGGTCTACCACAAGGAGCATTTCACCCCCGGCGCGACCATCGTCGAAACCAGGAACCTGTCCGGCAAGGGTTTCGAAAATGTCTCGATGTCCGTCCGCGCCGGCGAGATCGTCGGCCTCTACGGCCTGATCGGCGCCGGGCGCAGCGAGTTCGTCACCACGCTCTATGGCCGGCACCGCAAATCGGCCGGCCAGATCCTCTGGGAGGGCAAGGAGGTCAAGGTCAATTCCGAACATGACGCGATCAGGCTCGGCATGGCGCTGGCCCCGGAAAGCCGCCGCGACCAGGGCCTCTGCCTCAACCTGCCGGTCGGACTCAACCTCAATCTGCCGATCTACAAGCGCATCTCGAGCAATCTGCTGATCTCCCGCGCGCAGGAAAAGGCGCAAGCCGATCGCCAGATCGCCGACCTGCGCATCAAGACGCCGACGCGCGGCGCGCTGGCCTCCAGCCTGTCCGGCGGTAACCAGCAGAAGATCGTCATCGGCAAATGGCTCGCCCATGGCGCCAAGCTATTCATCTTCGACGAGCCGACTGTCGGCGTCGACGTCAGCACCAAGGCCGAGATCTACCGCCTGTTCGGCGCGCTGTTGTCCAAGGGAGCCGGCATCATCCTGATCTCGTCCTACCTGCCCGAGGTCTATGAACTCGCGGACACGCTGCACGTGTTCCGGCGCGGCAAGCTGGTGGCCACGCACGGCTTTCGTACCGCTGATCACGAGGAGATCCTCACCCAGGCGCTGGCCGAGAAACAAGAAAGACCGGGAGGGAAGATATGAGCACCGAGGCGATCGCTGCCGAAAGGCCGAAACGCAACTACAACGCCCTGTTCGGGCTGACACTGCTGGCGCTGCTGGTTCTTTTATGGATCATCCTGTCGGTGGCGACGCCGAGCTTCGCCTCCGCCAACAACATCTCCAACCTGTTGCGGCAAGGGTCGATGATCGCCATCCTGGCGGTCGGCCAGACCTTCGTCATCATCACCGGCGGCATCGACCTTTCCGTCGGCGCCGTGGTCGGCTTCGCCACCGTCATCGTCGCGATGCTGATCAACGCCGGCACACCGGTTTTCCTCGCCATCCTGATCACCTTACTGGTCGGCGTCGCCATCGGCATGTTCCATGGGTTCGGCATCGTCAAGATGGGCCTGCCGCCCTTCATCATCACCCTGGCAACGCTGACCTCGCTGCGCGGCATCGGTCTGTTGATGACCAATGGCAACTCGATCTCGATCAACAACGACGCCTTCCAGACGTTCTCGCGCAGTTCCTTCGCCGGCGTCCCCAATCTGTTCTGGATGGTGATCCTGGTCGGCATCCCAGCCTACATCTTCCTGCACCACAGCCGCTGGGGCCGCTATCTGTTCTCGGTCGGCTCCAACGCCGAGGCGTCGCGCCTGTCAGGCGTCAACGTCCAGCGCACCATCTACATGGCCTACACGCTGTCGGGGCTGTGTGCGGCCTTCGTCGGCGTGCTGCTTGCCTCGCGCATCGGCATCGGCAATCCGACGCAGGCCGAGGGCTGGGAATTGCAGGCGATCGCCTCCTCGGTGATCGGCGGCACCTCGCTGTTCGGCGCTGTCGGCTCCGTGCACGGACCGCTGCTCGGCGCCTTCATCCTTGCCACCATCAACAACGGCGCCAATCTGCTCAACGTCAACGCCTTCTGGCAGCGCATCATCACCGGCGTGCTGATCATCGTCATCGTCTATTTCGACGGGCTGCGCCGCCGCGGCAAATAGACTGCCTCCCAACAACCGCCGGCCTCGCGACAGCAGGGCCGGCGGTGCCATGAACCGACTGGATTGAAGCATGAAAGCCGTCGTCTGCCGCTCGCCCGGCGAACTTGTCCTCGAAGATCGTCCGGCGCCTGGCGCGCCCCCCGCCGGCTGGGCGCTGGTCGCCGTCAGCCATGTCGGCATCTGCGGCACCGACTATCACATCTTCGAAGGCAAGCACCCGTTCCTCGCCTATCCCCGCATCATGGGCCACGAGGTTTCTGGCACCGTGATCGAGGTTGGCGAGGACGTCGATCTCGCCGTCGGCGAAGCGGTGAACGTCAATCCCTATCTCGCCTGCGGCAAATGCATCGCCTGCCGGCAAGGCAAGCCGAATTGCTGTGTCATGATCGAGGTGCTCGGCGTCCACCGCGACGGCGCCATGTGCGAGCAGATCCTGGTGCCGGCGCAAAATCTTTATCCGGCAAACGGCCTGTCGCTGGCCGATGCTGCCGCCGTCGAATTCCTGGCGATCGGCGCCCATGCCGTGCGGCGCTCGCTCGCTGATCCAGGTGCGCGCACACTGGTCATCGGTGCAGGCCCGATCGGGCTCGGCACGGCGCTGTTCGCCCGCATCGCCGGGCTAGACGTGATGCTGCTCGACATGAGTGCGGAGAGGCTGGGTTTCGCCGAAAGCGAACTCGGCTTCGCGACCCTCGACGGCTCGCGGGGCGCTGCTGCCGACCTGGTGCGGGAAGCAACCGGCGGCGACGGCTTCGACGTGGTTTTCGATGCCACCGGCAACACCCGGTCGGTGCAGTCGGCCTTCGCCCATGTCGCGCACGGCGGGGCGCTGGTCCTGGTCAGCGTCGTCAAGGACGACATCGCCTTTTCCGATCCCGAATTCCACAAGCGCGAGATGATGCTGATCGGCAGCCGCAACGCCCTGCGTGCCGATTTCGACCATGTCGCCGCCTCGATCCGCAACGGCGCGCTGCCGCTGGCAAAGCTGGTCACCCACCGCACCACGCTTGGCGAGACGCCGCACGACCTCGCCCGCTGGGCGCATGAGAAGTCCGGCCTGATCAAGGCCGTCATTCAAGTCGGATGATGCCAGGGCTGCCGCATCTCAGAGCGCCGACAATTTGAGCTCGATCCGCTCGGCCGGGAAGCGCGACTCCGAAAACTGTATCGGCTGACCGTCGGGCGTGACGTTGACGGCGACCGTCACTAGCACGATGGCGCCGGGCTGCAGCTCGAGGTCAGCAAGGTCGGCGGCATCGGCATGGCGCGCCGACAGCACGGTCGATTGCCTGAGATAGTCGTCGATGCCGAAACGTGCCAGCGATGCGGTGATCGAACCGGTTTCCGCCATGGCGGCATCGATGCCGGCAAAGCGCTTGGCATCGAACCAGCCGGCAGCGCGGGACACCGGCATTCCATCGGCTTCGCCGCGCGTTTCCAGGCGTATCACATCGGCGCCCGTCGCAAGGCCTAAGCCCTCTGCGACACGACGGTTGGCCGGCTCGACCGATGACGCGAGTAAGGTGATATGCCGCTCGGACGCCTGTCCTTGCAATCCCTCGGAAAAGCGGGTGCGAGCGCCGATCGGATAAGACAGCCGCTTGCGCGACAGCACGAAGGTGCCGCGCCCCTGCTCCGCCCTGAGCACGCCCTCCTGCACCAGCGCTGCGATAGCGCTACGCACCGTATGGCGGTTGACGCCATAGCGTCCGGCCAACGCGATCTCCGGCGGCAGCGCGGCATTCTCGGGAAAATCGCCGACGGCGATCGAATGCAGTATCTGGTCGGCGATCTGCCGCCACAGCGCGACACCGCTGCGCCGCTCGATGCGGTTGGCTTGTCCGATCATCTCCCGCCCCAATTCTTTGCGCCGATCTTTTGGCCGGTGTCACGTGCCCGTCATGGACACGCGCTAGATAACGAGTATAATTTGTATAGTTGTCTATATCAATAGACAAATTCACGCAAACGAGGAGTACGGCCATGCGAGGACGGGAAGCGCGAGAGCAGGCCGAGCGCAAGGCCGTGATGGCGACGCTGGCGCAATCGGCCGGCGAAGACATCGTCCGCCTGTGGGACGAAACCGGCCTGCCTTGCGAAGCGGAACTTCTGCGTGGCCCCGAAACCGGCCTGGTTACGGTACGCGGCCGCATCGGCGGCGGTGGTGCCCCTTTCAATGTCGGCGAGGCGACGGTCACCCGTGCCACGGTGCGGCTTGCGTCCGGCCATGTCGGCCACTGCTACGCACTTGGTCGCGACAAGCAGAAGGCAAGGCTGGCGGCGATCGCCGATGCGCTGTGGCAGGACCCGGCCCACCGCAATGAGGTCGAGATCAGGATCGTTGCGCCATTGCAGGCGGCACTGGCCAAGGCGCGTGAACAGCGCCGCGCCGAGACGGCGGCGACCAAGGTCGATTTCTTCACCATGGTGCGCGGAGAAGACTGATGGATATCGCCACTCAATCCATTGAAGGCGGCTTCGCCGATCCGGTATTCAATGCCCAGACCGTATTCCGTGCCGTGATGGACGCGATGGCGCGGCCAGGCAGTGTGCAGCCGCTGCCGGCCCTCGCCCACCCCCCGGTGCCGCTGTCGGCCACCGCCGGGGCCGTTGCGCTGGCGCTGTGCGATAACGACACGCCGCTCTGGCTCGACCACGCCTTGCAGGCTTCAGCGACGGTGAAATCCTGGCTTGGCTTTCATACCGGCGCGCCGCTGGCCAACACCCCGGCCGACGCGCATTTCGCGCTGATCGCCACGCCGGCCGAGATGATGGCGCTCGACGGGTTTTCGCAAGGCACCCAGGATTATCCCGATCGCTCCACGACGCTGATCCTCGAGGTCAGCGATCTTGTCTCCGGCGCTCCGCTGCTGCTCGAAGGCCCGGGCATCGAGAAGACGGCGACGATCGCGCCGGCGCAAATGCCGCGCCATTTCGTCGAGCAATGGAAGCAGAACAACCAGCGTTTTCCGCGTGGCGTCGACATCATCCTCGCCACGTCCGAAGCAATTGCCTGCCTGCCGCGCACGACGCGCATCAAGACGATGGAGGCATAGGATGTATGTCGCGGTAAAGGGTGGCGAAGCGGCCATTCGCAACGCCCACAAACTGCTCGCCGACCGCCGGCGCGGCGACCGCTCGGTGCCCGCACTTCGCCTCGACCAGATCGTCGAGCAGCTGGCGCTCGGCGTCGACCGGGTGATGAGCGAAGGTTCGCTCTACGACCGGGAATTGGCGGCACTCGCCATCGTCCAGGCGCGCGGCGACATGATCGAGGCGATCTTCCTGGTTCGCGCCTATCGCACGACGCTGCCGCGTTTCGGCTACACAAGGGCGATCGACACCGGCACGATGCTGGTCGAGCGACGGGTGTCGGCGACCTACAAGGACCTGCCCGGCGGCCAGCTGCTCGGCCCGACTTTCGACTACACCCACCGCCTGCTCGATCCCGAGCTCGCCGCCGGCGGCGATGTCGCCGAACCGGAGCAGCGCGCAGGCGAGGCGGAAGCCATGCCGCGCGTCTCGGCCATCCTCGCCCGCGAAGGCCTGATCGAGCCCGACGGCGACATGCCTGGGGATCATACCCTCGGCGACATCACCCGCGAGCCGCTCGAATTCCCGATGGCGCGCGACATCCGCCTGCAGGCGCTGTCGCGCGGCGACGAGGGGTTTCTGCTGGCGCTCGGCTATTCCACCCAGCGCGGCTACGCGCGCAACCATCCCTTCGTCGGCGAGGTTCGCATCGGCGAGGTCGAACTGGAACTGGACGTGCCGGAACTGCCCTTTGCCGTGCCGCTCGGCAGCATCCGCGTCACCGAATGCCAGATGGTCAACCAGTTCAAGGGCTCGGCCAAGGCGCCGCCGCAATTCACCCGCGGCTATGGCCTCGTCTTCGGCCAGAGCGAGCGCAAGGCCATGGCCATGGCGCTATGCGACCGCGCGCTGCGCGCCTCGGAGTTGGGTGAGGATGTCATCGCCGCAGCGCAGGACGAGGAGTTCGTCATCTCGCATTCCGACAATGTCCAGGCGACCGGCTTCGTCGAGCATCTGAAGCTGCCGCATTATGTCGACTTCCAGGCCGAGCTCGACCTCGTGCGCCGCATGCGCGCCGAGCATGATGCCCGCGAAAATGCCGGCAAGGCCGAAGAAAAGAGGGAGGCAGCGGAATGAGTGCACAACCAGCGGACATCGCCACCTACAACTTCGCCTATCTTGACGAGCAGACCAAGCGGATGATCCGCCGCGCCATCCTCAAGGGCATTGCCATCCCCGGCTACCAGGTGCCGTTTGCCTCGCGCGAAATGCCGATGCCCTATGGCTGGGGCACCGGCGGCGTGCAGGTCACCGCTTCGATCATTGGCCCGGACGATGTGCTCAAGGTCATCGACCAGGGCGCCGACGACACCACCAATGCGGTTTCGATCCGCGCCTTCTTCAAGAAGGTCGCCAATGTCGCCGTCACCACCGAGACGGCCAAGGCGACCATCATCCAGACGCGCCACCGCATTCCCGAATATCCGCTGAGTGCCGGCCAGGTGCTGGTCTATCAGGTGCCCATCCCCGAACCGCTGCGCTTCCTCGAACCACGCGAGACGGAGACGCGCAAGATGCATGCGCTGGAGGAATACGGTCTGATGCATGTAAAACTCTACGAAGACATCGCCAGGCATGGCCGCATCGCCACCACCTACGCCTACCCGGTCAAGGTTGAGGGCCGCTATGTGATGGATCCCTCGCCGACGCCGAAATTCGACAATCCGAAGATGCACCGTTCGCCGGCTTTGCAATTGTTCGGCGCCGGCCGCGAAAAGCGCATCTACGCGCTGCCGCCCTTCACCGATGTGGTCAGCCTCGATTTCGAGGACCATCCGTTCGAGGTGCAGACCTTCGACCAGCCCTGCGCGCTGTGCGCGGCCGAGAACGTCTATCTCGACGAGGTCATCCTCGACGACCATGGCGGCCACATGTTCGTCTGCTCCGATACCGATCATTGCGAGAGGCGGCGCGCGGAAGGCCACTGCGGCCATCTCGCGCCCGAGACCCATCTTGCCCCAGGAAAAACGGAGCCGGCGCAATGACAGACGAACCGCTGCTGCGCGTTTCGGCGCTGTCCAAATTCTACGGCTCGCGCGTCGGCTGCGAGAACGTCACATTCGACCTCTGGTCGGGCGAAGTGCTGGCGGTGGTCGGCGAATCCGGTTCCGGCAAGACGACTTTGCTCAACTGCCTGTCAACTCGACTGCTGCCCAGCTCCGGCACCGCCAGCTACCGGATGCGCGGCGGCCAGTTTCGCGAACTTTACCGCATGAGCGAGGCCGAGCGCCGCTTCCTGATGCGCACCGATTGGGGTTTTGTCCATCAGAACCCGGCCGACGGGCTGCGCATGACGGTGTCGGCCGGCGCCAATGTCGGCGAGCGGCTGATGGCGGTCGGCGACCGCCACTATGGAAAAATCCGCGCCACCGCGGTCGACTGGTTGTCGCGTGTCGAGATCGACGAAGACCGCATCGACGACGAGCCGCGCGCCTTTTCCGGAGGCATGCGCCAGCGCCTGCAGATCGCCCGCAACCTCGTCACCGGGCCGCGGCTGGTGTTCATGGACGAGCCAACCGGCGGCCTCGACGTCTCGGTGCAGGCGCGCCTGCTCGATCTGTTGCGCGGCCTGGTCACCGATCTCGGCCTGGCGGCCATCGTCGTCACCCACGACCTTGCAGTGGCACGTCTGCTGTCGCAGCGCATGATGGTGATGAAGGACGGCCGCGTCGTCGAAAGCGGCCTCACCGACCGCGTCCTCGACGATCCGCGCGCGCCTTATACCCAGTTGCTTGTCTCCTCGATTCTGCAGGTGTGACGATGATTGCTCCGGCGTACCCCCCTCTGGCCTGCCGGCCATCTCCCCCTCAAGGGGGGAGATCAGCAGCTTTTATGTCCCGCCCGTTCTGCGACACAGGAGAATGGCGAAACCGAATGCGACAGCCAATCTCCCCCCTGAGGGGGAGATGGCCGGCAGGCCAGAGGGGGGTGTTGGCCCGCAGACGAATGACGATTGGAGAACGCTCTGATGGCAACCCCGCTCGTTGTCTCCGATGTCGCGAAGAGCTTCACCATGCATCTGCGCGACGGCATCAAACTGCCGGTGGTCGCCGGTGTCTCGTTCGCGATCAGGGCCGGCGAATGCGCCGTGCTCGGCGGCCCGTCCGGCGCCGGCAAGAGCTCGATCCTGAAAATGCTCTACGGAAATTATGCCGCCGATGAAGGCCAGATCATCGTCCAGCACGAGGGCGGGCTCATCGATCTCGCCTCGGCCAGCCCGCGCACCGTGCTTGCCGTGCGCCGGCTTACCATCGGCTATGTCAGCCAGTTCCTGCGCACCGTGCCGCGTGTCTCTGCGCTCGATGTCGTGGCCGAACCGCTGGTCGAGCGCGGCGAGGAGCGCGAGGTCGCGCACGGCAAGGCACGTGCCTTGCTGGCGCAGCTCAACCTGCCGGAAAAGCTCTGGGCGCTGCCGCCGGCGACGTTCTCCGGCGGTGAACAGCAGCGCGTCAACATCGCGCGCGGCTTCATCACCGAGCACCCGATCCTGCTGCTCGACGAGCCGACCGCTTCGCTCGACGCCAGGAACCGCGACGTGGTGATTTCCCTGATCGCCGCCAAGAAGGCGGCGGGCGTCGCTTTGCTCGGCATCTTCCACGACCACGACGTGCGTGAGGCGGTGGCCGACCGTATCATCGACGTGACCGCCTTCGCCGCCGGAAAAATTGCCGCATGACAAGGAAACTGTCGGAGGCGCCGGTGATCCACGAGACGGCGCAAGTCGAGAACTCGACGCTTGGCCGCTGGACCGAGATCACCGAGCGCTGCCGGGTTTCCGAAAGCACGCTCGGCGACTATTCCTACATGATGCAGGACTGCGGCGTCTGGTGCGCAACGATCGGCAAATTCGCCAACATCGCCGCAAGCGTGCGCATCAACGCTACCAACCATCCGACCTGGCGGCCGACGCTGCACCATTTCACCTATCGCGCCTCGGATTATTGGGACGACGCCGAGCACGAGAGCGAATTCTTCGCCAAGCGCCGCGCCAAACGCGTCACCATCGGCCACGACACCTGGCTCGGCCACGGCTCGACCATCCTGCCCGGCGTCATCGTCGGCGATGGCGCGGCGGTCGGTGCCGGTGCGGTGGTGTCGAAGGACGTCGCGCCCTACACCATCGTCGCCGGCGTACCGGCCAAGCCGATCCGCGAACGCTTCGACCGCCGCACCGCGGAACGCTACCAGGCGCTCGCCTGGTGGGACTGGGATCATGCAAGGCTGCGCGCCGCGCTCGACGATTTTCGGGAGCTGTCGGCGGAGGCGTTTCTGGAGAAATATGGCGGCTAAGGGATCGTGAATGGTGAACGGTGAATGTGAATGGGGGCAGCGGACAGGTTTCGAGACTCAGGGAAGCCGTTCTTATCACCATTCACCATTCGAGCTTCTCGCGCCGAGTTGATCCCGCCCCGCTCCAGGCTGTGGGCAGTAACAAAACTGACATCGTTCCGACACCGCAGGTTCATGCGGCTGCGCTAGCCAGGGTTAACAGACCTTCAATTGCGATTGGACTGGAGCCTGCACCATGTCAGCTACGCTCGAAATCCGCGGCGTCACCCGCCGGTTCGGCAAGAACACCGCCGTCAGCAATGTTCACATCGCGATTCCGCAGGGCCAGATGGTCGGCATCATCGGCCGTTCAGGCGCCGGCAAATCAACGCTTCTGCGCATGATCAACCGCCTCATCGATCCCAGCCAGGGATCCATCCTGTTCAACGGCGTCGAGGTCTCCGGGTTGCGCGGCTCGCCGCTCCGGCGATGGCAGCGCGACTGCGCCATGATCTTCCAGCAGTTCAATCTCGTGCCGCGCCTCGATGTGCTGACCAATGTGCTGCTCGGCCGGCTCAACCACCGCTCGACGCTGTCCAACCTATTTGGCATGTTCTCCCGCGGTGAATGCGCCGAGGCGGTTGCAGCCCTCGAGCGCCTCGACATCGCCCGCACCGCCCTGCAGCCGGCCGGCACGCTTTCCGGCGGCCAGCAGCAGCGCGTTGCGATTGCGCGCGCCATGATGCAGCAGCCGAAGGTGTTGCTGGCGGATGAGCCGATTGCCTCGCTCGATCCGCTCAACGCCAAGGTGGTGATGGATTCGCTGCAGGACATCAATTTGCGCGAGGGCATCACCGTCATCACAAATCTGCATACGCTGGATACGGCCCGCACCTACTGCAACCGCATCATCGGCATGGCCGCCGGCAAGGTCGTCTTCGACGGCTCGCCCGAAGCCCTCAACCGCGAGGCCGTGCGCATGGTCTACGGCACCGACAGCAATGGCGGCGAAATCTCCGAGGCCATCACCTCCACCAGTGTCGCCATCAAACAGAAAATCGCTGCATCCGCCGGACCGCTCGAGCCCGCATTCCCGGGATATTGAGAACGGCCTGATCGCCCGCCCGCGTCAAAGGCACCTGTCAAAAAATTCTAACGCTACCGGCGCGAGGCCGGGACCAACAGGAGAGAGATAATGTTCAGGAAGATGGTTTTTGGCGCCGTTTCATTGCTCGCCATCGCGGCAAGCGCCGCTCACGCCCAGGATATCAAGGAATTCCGCATCGGCATCCTTGGCGGTGAAAACGAAGCGGACCGGCTGCGCAACTTTCAGTGCCTCGCCGATCACCTGAAGTCCGAATTCGGCTTCGAGAAGGTCTCGCTGTTCCCGGCCGCCGACTATGACGGCGTTATCCAGGGCCTGCTCGGCGGCACGCTCGATTTCGCAGAGCTTGGCGCGTCGGGCTATGCCAGCGTCTACCTCAAGGATCCGAACGCCGTGACCCCGATCCTCACCACCCAGCAGACCGACAGCGCGACCGGCTATTATTCGATCGGCCTTGCGCTGAAGTCGTCCGGCATCACCGACATCAAGTCGGCCAAGGGCAAGAAGCTCGGCTATGCCGACCCGGATTCGACCTCCGGCTACCTGATCCCGCTGACCCAGATCCCGAAGGACACCGGCGCTTCGAACGAAACCTTCTTCGCCTCGACCCAGTTCAATGGCGGCCACGAGAACAACCTTCTCGCGGTTCGCGACGGCAAGGTCGATGTTGCGGTTGACGACTCCTCGGGCATCGGCGACTTCAAGAACGGCTACACCTCCGGCACCTTCCACAAGGAAGTCGCCAAGGGCGCCGTGGACCCCAACGATTTCGTTGAAGTCTGGCGCTCCGGCTTGATCCCGAACGGCCCGCTGGTCGTGCGCACCGCACTCGGCGGCGACATGAGCGCCAAGCTCGCCAACTTCTTCACCAGCCTGCCGGCCAAGGACAAGCCTTGCTTCGAGGCCATCGAAGGCGGCGATTTCACCGGCTACGTTCCGGTGAAGCCGGACTTCTACAGCGTCATCGTCGAAGCCCGCAAAGCCGCGATCGGCGGCTGACGACAATTGCGGAAAGGGCGGCGTCCTTCAGCGCCGCCCTTTTTGCGTGTCCGCTCGTGACCCCGTATGACCTTCGCCGCTACAATTCGTTCAGACGCGGTCCGGCAGGCAGCAGACGCCTGGCGACGCCAGACGTCCTTGCGCCGGTTCTACACGGCGCTCGGCATCGGCTCACTGCTTGTCGCCATGTGCACAGCCATGTGGTTCGCCGACGAGGCCAATGCCGGACATTTCTTCGATCGGCTGCCGCACATACTGGATTTCCTTAGTTGGCTTGTTCCCAAGGACTGGAACGACGTCTGGCGGGCGCTGTTCGACATCGCATCGCCGCACGACAAGGGCAGCCAAGAGTTCAACTTCCCGCTTGGCCGCGTCTATCTCTGGGGCGGTTTTTATCTACCCGAATATTTCGAGCTGATGCTCACCACGCTTAACGTGGCGCTGGTTTCCACTTTCATCGGCTTTGTCTTTGCGGTGCCCTTTTCCTTCATCGCCGCGCGCAACTTGACGCCCAGTCCGGTGCTCAGGCTCGTCGTCAAGCGCTTCATGGAACTGCTTCGCGCCTTCCCCGAGATCGTCATTGCCGGCCTGTTCGCAGCCATCCTCTCGACCGGCCCGGTCGCAGCCATCATCGCCATCGGCCTGCATTCCATCGGCGCTCTCGGCAAGCTCTTCTACGAGATCAACGAAAACATCGACATGCGCGCCGAAGAAGGCCTGCGCGCGGTCGGCGCCAACTGGTTCGAGCGCGTGCGCTTTGCCGGCCTGCCGCAAGTGCTGCCCAATTTCATGTCCTACACGCTGCTCAGGATCGAGATCAATGTGCGTATCTCGACCATTATCGGCGCGGTCGGCGGTGGCGGCATCGGCGAGGAACTGAAGCTCTCCATCTCGCGCGGCTTCGGCGCCAAGACGCTGGCATTGGTGCTGCTGCTGTTCACGACGATCTTCCTCGTCGACCAGTTTTCCGCCTGGCTACGCCGCAAGCTCGTCGGCGAGCAGGCATTCATGATGGGTGCCTGACCATGATCCCAAAAAGTGGATTCCCGTTTTTGGAAAAGATCATGGCAAATCAACAAGAAGACTGCCCATGGCCGCAATGACCGCCGATGAGATGCGGTCGATCGAGGAGCGCTTCCCCCAAGTGTTCCGGCGGCCCTTGTACAAACGCTTCGGCCCGCTGGTCCTGTTCACCGGCATCCTGCTCTATCTCCTCTACGCCTTGTGGTTCTTCAGCCTGCCGCAAGTGCTGAGGGAATCGCACTGGGAGCGCCTGCCGCTCTTCCTGACGCAATGGATCAGCTACGATCTGCAGCCGGAATTCCGTCTCGACCAGCCTCAGATCACACCCAGATATCCGCGTTTTTCGGCGCTCGGCGAAGACCCGCATCCCGATTGGGTCATCACCAACGCCAACGGCTCCTACACCGTCCTGATCGACGGCCGGGCCAAATCGGTCACCTTCGACAAGGCCGAAGCGACGCTTGTCGCCAATGGCCAGGCGGTGCCGATGTCGTTGACCAGCGGCAAACCGGTAATATCCGGCCCGGTGCCGGAGTGGATCACCGCGCATGACGATGAGATCGTCGCCAGGATGGGCTTTGCCGGCGAGGTCCGCATAACCGTCGATCGCGTCAAGGTCCGCAAACGCTTCCTCGGCTGGGCGAATTTCGTCTTCGACACACGCTCGCCCTTCTTCGGCAAGTCGCCCGGCGAGGTGGTCTCGTTGCTGATGTCCGGACCCCAGCTCAAGCCGGGCACATCAAACATTGCGCTGGCCGCCGACAATATCTGGAACAACGCCCAATGGCAGCATGGCGACGTCTGGACGAAGCTGTTCCAGACCATCGTCATGGCGTTTCTCGGCACCTTGCTCGGCGGCATCGTTGCCTTCCCGCTCGCCTTCTTCGCCGCCCGCAACATCACCCCGAGCGGCCTGCTTAGCCAGGTGCTAAAGCGGTTCTTCGATTTCATGCGTTCGGTCGACATGCTGATCTGGGCGCTGTTCTTCACCCGCGCCTTCGGCCCGGGCCCGCTTGCCGGCAGCGCCGCGATTTTCTTCACCGAGATCGGCACGCTCGGCAAAGTCTATTCGGAGGGCCTCGAGAACATCGACGACAAGCCACGCGAGGGCATCCAGTCGACCGGCGCCAACGGCTTGCTGGTGCAGCGCTATGGCGTGCTGCCGGAAGTGATCCCGGTCTTCATCAGCCAGACACTCTATCAGTGGGAATCCAACACCAGGGGCGCGACGATCATCGGCGCCGTCGGTGCCGGTGGCATCGGCCTGAAGCTCTGGGAGGCGATGCGCACCAATTCCAACTGGGCCAATGTCTTCTACATGGTGCTCTTGGTCCTGCTCGTCGTTTTCATCTTCGACAACATTTCCAATTTCCTGCGCCGCCGCTTGAGCAGGACGATCCACGACTACAACCGGATCCAGGCCGGCCAGGGCTGACAGAGGCGTTGCGCAGGCGTGCGGTTAGGGCGCCTTCCTCCATCCATTCCTGATATGCCTGTAGCCGTCGCGGTAGACGGCTTCCGGGCCTTCGGAAAAGTCGCGCCACACCTTGGTGGCCGCGGCCAGATCCTTCAGCGAGCGGCCGAACGCCTCGATCGTCAGCCAATCGTCATAACCGCTCTTGCGGATGGCAGAGAACGTCTCTTTCCAAGGGACGTGGCCGCGGCCCGGCACGCCGCGATCGTTCTCCGAAATGTGGATATGGACGATGTTCTTGCGGTTGCGCGTATAGGCCCCGATCGGGTCAGCCTCTTCGATGTTGGCATGGAACGTGTCGTACATCGCCTTGATGTGCGGCCGGTCGATCGCGTCGATATGCGCCGACAAATCGTCCATCGTGTTGAGCAGATAGCATTCGAAGCGGTTGAGCGCCTCCAGCCCGATGGTGACACCCTTGTTGCCGGCATGGTCACCGATGACGCGCTGCGAAGCGACCGAACGTTTTTTCTCGGCCGCCGTCGGCCCGCTGCCGGAGAAGACCCCGAGTGTCGAATGGAGCGGGCCGCTCAACGTGTTCGCGCCAAGCGCCTGAGCGCAGTCGATCGTCGATTTCATGTAGTCGATACCGGCCTTGCGCGTCGAGGCATCCGGCGAGATCAAATTCATCGCCGGATCGCCCATCGCCGAGACGGCGGTGCGTTGCAGCCCGATACGGTCGAGCAGCTCGCCGAGTTTCCTGTAGTTGTCCGGCGTGCCGGAGAAGACCGGTATCTCGACGCCGTCGAAGCCGGTCGCCTTGATGTCCCTCAACAACGGCTCGTGTTTTTTTGAGACACTGGTCGTCCACAACAACATGCACATGCCGATTTTCATCGACGCCCCTCCCCTTTTTACGGCCGGGCTTGCTCCTCCGGCGACTTCGCCACAAGCCCCCTCATCCGGCCGCTTCGTGGCCACCTTCTCCCCGCCGGGGAAAAGAGGTGAACGCCAGCGCCAACGATCTCCTCTCCCCACGAGGAAAGGTCGGATTGCCCCGAATTGCCTTGCAATTCGGCTGGCAATCCGGGTGACGGGGACTTCCCATTAACCGGGCGCAGCGATTAAAGCTTCGTCCACGCTCCGTTCTTCTTCGACGACTTCACGCAGGCCTCGATGAAGGCCATGCCCTCGACGCCGTCCTGCACGGTCGGGAAGACGACATCCTTGGCCGGCTTCCCGCCCTTCCGGCGCGCTGCACGAATAGCCCGCGCGGCTTCCTGATAGATGTTGGCGAAACCTTCGAGATAGCCTTCCGGATGCCCTGGCGGAACGCGGCTGACGCGCCCGGCGACGGGGAGCGCGCCGGCGCCATTACGGGTAATCAACTGCTTCGGCTGGCCGAACGGCGTGTACCAGAGATAGTTCGGGTCGGCCTGCACCCATTCGAGGCCGCCCTTCGAGCCGTAGATGCGCAATTTCAACCCGTTCTCGTGGCCGGGCGCCACCTGGCTTGCCCAGATCATTCCCTTCGCCGGGTGCGACCCGCCGACCGGCTTGAAGCGCAGCAGCACATTGATGTTGTCGTCGAGCAGCCTCCCCGGCACGAAGGCATCGAGATCGGCCGACAACGAATCGAGCTCCAGCCCGGAGACGAAACGGGCAAGGTTGTAGGCATGCGTGCCGATATCGCCCAGCGCACCGCCGGCACCCGCCTGCTTCGGGTCAGAGCGCCACGCAGCCTGCTTCTGGCCGGTGGCGGCCAGGTCTTCGGTCAGCCAGTCCTGCGGATATTCCGACTGCACGATACGGATATCGCCGAGCTGTCCCTTGGCCACCATCTCGCGTGCCTGCCGCACCATCGGATAGGCGGTGTAGTTATGCGTCAGCACGAACACCTTGCCGGTCTTCTCGACCAGCGCGGCCAACCTCTTCGCCTCGGCCAGCGACGTCGCCAGCGGCTTGTCGCAGATGACATGGATGCCGGCCTCGAGAAAAGCCTTGGCTGCCGGCACGTGCACATTGTTCGGCGTGACGATGGCCACCGCCTCGATGCCATCCGGCCGCTTGGCCTCCGCCTTGGCCATCTCGGCATAGGAGCCGTAGCTGCGTGCCGGATCGAGCCCAAGCTCGGCCGCCGAGGCCTTGGCGCGCTCCGGATTCGACGAGAGGGCCCCGGCAACCAGCACGAACTCGTTATCAATGCGCGCCGCGATGCGGTGCACCGCGCCGATAAAGGCGCCTTGTCCGCCGCCAACCATGCCGTAGCGGATCGGACCGCCTCCCGTTTCCGTCTTCGATGCGCCAACCATGATTTTCTCCCTCGTCACTGAAATACCCCTCCGCTGAGGGGAAGGTGGCCCGCACGGCCGGGTGGGGTTGGTTCATGCCGAGCTCTACGCCCGGCGACCCCACCCCGATCCGCTGCGTGGATCGACCCTCCCTTCGAGGGGGAGGGATATCTGTGCTAGATCCCCATCATGCCGCGCAGCATCTTTTTATCGGTCGTGCCGCCGGCGAAGTCGTCGAATGCTTTTTCCGTCACCCTGATGATGTGGTGCTGGATGAAGGGAGCGCCTTCGGCCGCACCATCCTCCGGGTGCTTGAGGCAGCATTCCCATTCCAGCACCGCCCATGAATCGTAATTGTATTGAGTGAGCTTGGAGAAGATGCCGCCGAAATCCACCTGCCCGTCGCCGAGCGAGCGGAAACGCCCGGCACGGTTGGTCCAGCTCTGGTAACCGGAATAGACACCTTGCCGCCCGGTCGGATTGAACTCGGCATCCTTGACGTGGAACGCCTTGATCCGCTCGTGGTAGATGTCGATGAATTCGAGATAATCGAGCTGCTGCAGCAGGAAGTGCGACGGGTCGTAGTTGATGTTGCAGCGCTTATGGCCGCCGACCGCATCGAGGAACATCTCGAATGTCGCGCCGTCGAACACGTCCTCGCCCGGATGAATTTCGTAGCCGACATCGACGCCGTTCTCGTCATAAACGTCGAGAATCGGCTTCCAGCGCTTGCCGAGTTCGGCAAACGCTTCCTCGATCAATCCCGCCGGCCGCTGCGGCCAGGGGTAGAGGTATGGGAAGGCCAACGCGCCGCAAAACGACACCGACGCCTTGAGCCCGAGATTCTTCGACGCCTTGGCGGCGAACTTCATCTGTTCGACCGCCCATTGCTGCCTTGCTTTTGGATTGTTGTGCACCGCAGCCGGCGCGAAGCCGTCGAACTGCGCGTCATAGGCGGGATGCACCGCCACCAGTTGCCCCTGCAGATGCGTCGACAGTTCGGTGATCTCGACGCCGGCATCGGCGCAGATGCCCTTCACCTCGTCGCAATAGGCCTTGGAGGAGGCTGCCTTCTCGAGATCGAACAATCGGGCGTCCCATGTCGGGATCTGCACGCCCTTGTAGCCCAGACCAGCCGCCCATTTGGTGATCGAGGCCAGCGAATTGAACGGCGCGGCGTCGCCCGCAAACTGCGCCAGGAACAGACCAGGCCCCTTCATCGTCGTCGGCATCGGCATCTCCCTATGTTTCACGACCAAGCATAGCGCCGATTGAAAACAGGGCCAGCGTCTTTGGTCTCTTTGCACAGCGCGCTCAGCGCCGCTATTCTGGTATTACCAAATGCCGAAATCCGGTCAAGCCATTTGACGCGCTGCCGCGGTCCTGCAACCATGCCGAGTTAGGCCACATGTTTAAGTATAATCAATAGCATAGACAGGAGCCAACGCTTGATGGCAGCACTTCTTGCCGTCCAGATGAAATTACTGTAGACCTCCCATCAGGCCCAATTGGTCGAACCAGTTTGCAAAAAATGCTGGGACGCCTTGGGGAAGAATCATGCGGCACGCTTCGGCAGAGTGCGCCGCAGGCGAACTGGTACAGGCGATTCTGGGAAGGATAGACCATGCATCTTTCGACGCACAATTGGATGCGGGCGGAGCCGCTGGAAACGACGCTCAAGCGCATCAAGAAATTCGGCTACGAGTCGATCGAGATCTCCGGCGAACCCGATCAGTACAAGCCCAAGGAGACGCGCGCACTGTTGAACGAGTACGGCATTCGCTGCTGGGGAGCGGTGACGCTGATGCTGGGCGAGCGAAATCTCGCCGCCAAGGACCAGGGCCAACGCGAGCGCTCGGTGCAGTATGTCAAGGACGTGCTGACCATGGTCAGCGAACTTGATGGCGAGATCATCACGCTGGTTCCGGCCACCGTCGGCAAGGTGGTGCCGGACGGCACCGAGGAAGAGGAGTGGAAATGGGTGGTCGACGCCACCCGGGAATGCTTCACCCACGCCAAGAAGGTCGGCGTCAAGATCGCGGTCGAGCCACTCAACCGCTTCGAGACCTATCTGTTCAACCGCGGCGCCCAGGCACTGGCGCTGGCCGATGCGGTCAGCCCCGAATGCGGCGTCTGCCTCGACGCCTACCACATCCACATGGAAGAATTTAACGTCTACGACGCCATCCGGCAGGTAGGCAAGCGCCTGTACGACTTCCATGTCGCCGACAACAACCGCTTCGCCGCCGGCCTCGGGCAGATCGACTGGCCGAAGATCGTCGGCACGCTGAAGGAGATCGGCTATGACGGCGCGCTGACCAATGAATTCGTCGCCCCCGTCGACCGCACGCCGGCTGCCCCCTATCCCGACATGGTCGAACGCAACCCCGTCGACATCTCGCCGGAGCAGCTGAAATTCATTCAGGACCACGGCTCCAGCGTGCTCACGGAGAAATTCTACACCGACCAGATGCGCATCAACGCGGAAACGCTGCTGCCGCTGATCAAGTAGCCGAGCCGTTTGGAAAGAGCCCTTCCGCCTCACCGCGGCCGGGCCGAGGATGAACATGCGCATCAAGACGGTCCAAGCCTGGTGGGTCCGCATACCGATCGAAGCCGCGAAGCAGCACCGCAGCGACTTCGGTCAGGTGGCGACGTTCGACGCCGCCATCCTGCGCATCGAGACCGACGACGGGCTGGTCGGCTGGGGCGAGGGCAAGAATGCCGCCGGCAGCGCCGGCAGCTACGGCGCCCTTGTCCATTTGCTGAACTACGAGGTCGGCCCGCAGCTGGTCGGCCGCGACCCGGCTGACATCGGCGTCATCTGGGAGATGCTCTATAATGGCACGCGCCACGACAGCGCCGCTCGCGCCGGCCACGCCATGCCGCAATTGGCGCGACGCGGCATGAGCATCGCGGCTATCAGCGCCGTCGACATCGCATTGTGGGACATTCTTGGCAAATCGCTCGGCGTTCCGGTCTGGCGGCTGCTCGGCGGCCGCAAGCTGGACCGCATGCCGGCCTATGCTTCCGGCGGCTGGGCCACTGCGGAAGCCATCGGCGACCAGCTGCAGTCCTACATCGCCAAGGGCGGTTTCAAGGCGCTGAAGATGCGCGTCGGCGCCATGGACGGCGCCCCACATATCTCGGCCGCTCGCGTCCGTGCCGCCAGACGGGCGCTCGGTCCCGATATCGACCTGATGGTCGACGCGCACGGCACCTACACGGTGGCCGAAGCCAAGCGCTTTATCCATCTCGCCGGCGACCTCGATCTCGCCTGGTTCGAGGAGCCGGTGATCGCCGACGACAAGCCCGGCATGGCCGAGGTGCGCGCCTGCGGTTCGATCCCGATCGCCACCGGCGAAAGCGAGGCGACGCGCTATGCCTTCCGCGACCTCGCCGTGCTCAAATCCGCCGATATCTTCCAGCCGGATCCGGCCTTTTGCGGTGGCATCAGCGAGGCGATGAAGATCGGCACCATCGCCAGCGCCTTCAATCTGCGCTTTGCGCCGCATCTTTGGGCCGGCGCGCCCTGCTTCTTTGCCGGGCTGCATGTCTGCGCCGCTTCGCCGGCGAGCTTCACCGTCGAATATTCGCTCGGCGCCAACCCGATGATCCACGATCTGATCGAAGAGACTGTCGAAGCAAAGGACGGTATGGTAGCGATCCCTGATAGACCCGGGCTGGGATTCACCATTTCGGAGCGGTTCCTGGAGGCGCACGCGCAACACGGCTGACATGAAAGAAAAGAACCTTCTCGCGGAACTCGCCGCCTATCTGTTCTCCCATTCGGACAAGGAGACGGGCCGCACGCCGTCGGAGCGCGAACTGGCAGAGCATTTCAGCGTCAGCCGCGGCCAGATCCGCGAGGCGCTGGCCATTCTCGAGGCCATGCGCATCGTCGAGCGACGGGCGAAATCCGGCATCTACATCGATACGAAGCAGGCGAGCGTCGAGGCGATGGCGCTGTTCGCCCGCGCCGGCCTGCCGCTCGATCCCGTCCAGATCTACGAGACGGTCGAGTTGCGCAAGATCCACGAGATCAAGGCCGCCGAACTTGCCTGTTCACGCGCCACCGAGGAGAATTTCGAGCGGCTGCGCGAGATCCTGAAGGCCTCCGAGGATCGCATCGCCGCCGGTGAAGGGCTTGCCCGGGAAGACCGCGAGTTCCACCTCGAGATCGTGCGGGCGACCAAGAACAGCGTCTTCCACAATATCTGCAGCGTCTACTACATGATGGGTGAACTGCGCCTGCCGATCTATTTCAACGATCCCGAACGCAGCGTGCGCTCCCATGCCGAGCATATCCAGATCTACGAGGCGCTGCTGCGCCGCGACGGCAATCTCGCCCAGGCGCTGATGAGCGCCCACCTGCAAGGCGCGGAAAGCTACTGGAAGGGGCTGATCGAGGGGCGTGGGGCGGAACCGGAAAGCCCTGCGCTCGAAAAGGCCTGAAATGCCCAAGATCCTGTCAACACACAGACTGCACCCTCGTGCCGCTTCCATGCTGACCGGGGCCGGCGAACTCGTCGTTGCTTCCGCCCTCGATGCGGCCACGCTGGCCGCCGAGGCAAGGAACGCCGATGTCATCATCGTTCGCGCTCCCTTGCCTGCGGCGCTTTTCGAAGGCGCGAAGAAGCTCAGGGCCGCGATCCGCCACGGCGCCGGGCTGGACATGGTACCGATGGAAGCGGCCAATGCGGCCGGCGTGCTGGTGGCGAATGTGCCGGGGGTGAACGCGCGATCTGTCGCCGAATATGTGATGTTCGCGGCGCTGGCGCTGCTTAGGCGCTTCCGTGTGTTGGACCGCGACTTGCGTGCGAAGGGCTGGCTGGCGGGCCGCGAACACACGGTGGTAGCCAGCGAGCTCGCGGGCAAGATGATCGGCATTGTCGGCCTCGGCGCGATCGGTCAGGCGGTTGGCCACATCGCCGCCCATGGGTTCGATCTGAATGTGGTGGCGACGACGCGCAGCATGCGGCCGGCGCCGGACAGGGTCGGCTTCCTGTCGATCGATGCACTCATCGAGCAGAGCGACATCATCGTTCTGTGCTGCCCGCTGACGCCCGAAACACGGGGGCTGATCAGCCGCGAGCGCATTGAGCGGATGAAGCCGGATGCGCTGCTGATCAATGTTTCGCGCGGGCCGGTGATCGATGACGACGCGCTGATCGAGGCCTTGCAGAAGGGGCGCATCGGCGGCGCTGCGCTCGATGTTTTTGCTACACAACCGCTACCGCCCAACCATCCTTATTTTGGCTTCGACAACGTCATCGTCACCCCGCACATGGCTGGGATTACCGAGCAGTCGATGATGCGCATGGGCGTCGGCGCGGCTGGCGAAGCCTTGCTGGTGCTGGCCAACAGATTGCCGGTCAATCTGCGCAACCCCGAAGTGGTCGAGCACTACCGGCGGCGGTTCCCTGCCGATTTCTGAAAGCGCCCCAATTTTCCCGAATTCGCCGGCGATGGTGCCGGCATGGCAAGCGTCACAAAATTCCTGCTGACCGCCGGCTTCTGCGTGGCGACGGCGCAAGCCTTCGCCAACGAACAGGGTAGCTACGTGTTCTGCGACAACGGCATACGCTGCCTGGCGGCGCCCTGTCCATCGAACAGCGCACTCGACCTTGCTGCTGGGAAGCTCATCAAAGGCGTTTCAATCGACATCGATCGCCTGCCGCAACAAGACAAGGCGCTCGATCTTTCAGACAAGCTCTATGCCGGCAAGGTCGTTGTTGTCGGCTCGATCGAGAACCGTACCCGGACCTTCAACGGCAAGCGGTACACCCTGCCTTGGCTGGTCGCCACCAGCATCGAACGCGCCGCCAAGGACAGCGAACGCGGCCACTGCTCGTCGCGCTGACACGCGCTGTGCGATCAATTTGCAAGCAGCCCCTCCACGCCGGCTGCGATGCGCAGCAGGTGGTGGTCATGGCCATTGCGCGCCACCAGCATCAGCCCGGCCGGACGCGTCATTCCCGGCATCGGCAGCGAGATGGCTGATAGATCGAACTGGTTGGCGACCTGCGTGTTGCGCAGCAGAAGGCCTTCCATCCTGTTGCACAGCGCCTCGTCGCTGGTCATCGACACGATCGTCGGCGCCGTCACCGGTGTGGTCGGCAGGGCCAGCACGTCGACCGACGCCAGCCGGTCATCCATCGCGGCGGCCAGCGCCGTGCGGCGGCGCATTGCCCTGATATAGACCGTGGCCGGAATGGCGGCGGCGCGCGACAATGGCCCGCTTACCCGCGGATCGACCGGCCTCGTCGCTCCCGCCGCCAGCCAGTCGGCATGGATCTCCGCCCCTTCCATCGCCGCGATAGACGCGCGTTGGGTTGCCACGCGCAGATCGGCAAGCAGGTCGTCGATCGACAGCTCCACAAGCCGTGCGCCGCTAAGCTCCATCTTGCGCAGACACCGGTCGAACGTCGTCGCGACCTCTTCGTGCGTATCATCGAACAGCACGCCGCGCGCAATACCGATGCGCAGGCCGTCCAGCGGCAGCGGCAACAGTGCCGCCAGGTTTTCGCCCGACATCACTGCATCGGCCGCCGCACATTCGGCGACGGTGCGGGCCAGCGGACCGATCGAGTCCAGCGTGGCTGACAGCGGAAACGCACCCGCAAGCGGCACGCGCCGCGCAGTCGGCTTGAAACCGACGACGCCATTCAGCGATGCCGGAATGCGCACCGAACCACCGGTATCGGAACCGATGGAGATTTCGCTGGTGCCTTCGCCCACCGAAACGCCGGCGCCTGAGGAGGAGCCGCCCGGAATACGGCTGGCATCGCTAGCATTGCCGGGCGTGCCATAATGTGGATTGACGCCGATCGCAGTAAAGGCGAACTCGGTCATGTTGGTCTTGCCGAGGATGATTGCACCGGCCTGGCGCAACTTTTGCACGACAATGGCATCCCGCAGCGCCGGCGCTGCGTTGGCGAGCAGCAGAGAGCCCGCCGTGGTCGGCTCGCCGGCGACATCGAACAGATCCTTGATCGAGACGATCGCCCCATCGAGCGGCCCGAGCGTGACGCCGGCTTTTCGCCGCGCATCGGTGGCGTCCGCCGCCGCCCGGGCGGCTTCCGGGTAGAGCTTTACGAAAACCCTCTCATCGTCGACGCGAGCGGCAAGAGACGAAAGAATTGCTTCGAGGTGATCGCGGGCTGATTGCATTTTTCGGTGTCGGACTCCGCGCGCTTGCAACGTCTTAAGGTAGCAGCCAGAAACTGGCCGCAGGAGACATAGCCCGGCGCGGTCGGATTTGCACCTGTCGAACCGAAGGAGGAAGGCGCGATGCTCTACCAAGGCAGCTGCCACTGCGGCAAGGTCGCGTTCGAGGTCGAAGGCGAGCTGACCGGAGCCGTTCGGTGCAATTGCTCGATCTGCTCGCGCAAGGGTGCACTGCTATCGGCAGTTCCGCATGAGAGCATGCGGGTGCTTGCCTGGGGCGATGATCTCGGCCGCTACAGCTTCGGCAACCATGTCATCGCCCACCGCTTCTGCCGCAGCTGCGGCATTCACCCCTTCGCCGAGGATGTCGGCGAAGGGAGCGGGCGAAGTGCCTATATCAATATTAATTGCATCGAGGCGTTGGACGTCGCCGCCGTGCCGGTCTTCGACTTCGACGGCCGTTCCGTTTAGGCCTTGGGGTCGTCGATCGGCTTGGGGCCAAGGAAGAACGCCGCCAGTGCCGCAAGCAACGTCGCCGCCGCGCAATAGGCGAAGGCGGTGGCAACGCCGGTATTGTCGACAAGCAGGCCGCCGAAGACGGCGCCCAACGCAATGGCGACCTGGAACGTCATAACCATGAGCCCACCGGCGCTTTCCGCCTGATCGGGGGCGGCCCGCACCAGCCAGGTCTGCAGCCCGACTGGGACGGCGCCGAAGGCAAAGCCCCAGCTGGCCACTGCTATTGCAGCCACGACGGGTGAACCTCCGACCACCAGCAGCAGGAGCGCCGAAAACGCGATCAGCAGGGGCGCCAGGCTGACGGCTGCCTTGAGGCTGCGTTCGGCAATGAAGCCGCCGGCAAAATTGCCGAAGAAGCCACCAATGCCGTAGGCGAGCAGCACAAGCGAGATCGTCTCGATGTCCAGCGCGGGCACCTTCTCGAGAAACGGGCGGACATAGGTGAAGCCGGCAAAATGTCCCGAGGCGACCAGTAGTACCACCAGCAGTGCCACCCTGATCATCGGCCGCTTCATCACCTCCAGCAGCGTGCGAAAACCTGCCGTACCTGCAGGCGGCAGCTTCGGAATGGTAGCCACCTGCACCAGCAGCGCCAGCGCTCCGACCACGGCGGCGATCATGAACGCCGTCCGCCAGCCCCAGATGTCGCCGACATAGGCGCCGACCGGAGCCGCGCAGACCGTTGCCACCGAAACGCCGGTGAGAATGATCGACATGGCGCGCGGCATCAGCCGCATCGGAACGAGCCGCATCGCCATGGCTGCCGACATCGACCAGAAGCCGCCAAGACTGATCCCGAGCATGATGCGGGCAATCAGAAGAACGGGAAGCGAGGACGCAAACGCGGCCACCAGGTTTGACAGCACAAGCAGCACCGTCAGCGCCCACATGACCAACCTGCGGTCCAGCCGCTTGGTGACAATGGCCATGGTCGGCGCCGCAATCGCGCCGATGACGGCGGTTGCCGTTACCGCCTGCCCGGCGGCGCCTTCGGTGATGCCGAGATCCTGCGCAAGCGGCGTCAGCAGGCTGGCAGGCAGAAATTCCGCGGTCACCAGGCCGAAGACTCCGAGCGCCAGGGAGACCACTGCCCCCCATGCGGGCTCGGATCGTTCGCCGGTTTCCGATGGGTCGAGAACGGCGTCCATGACGCCTGTCGCGGGTTCGGTCATGAGGGATCTCCGATCTGGTTGCAGCGCAGCATCTGGCTGCAGTGCAACATAGGGAGTGACTGTCTGGAGTTTCCATGCTAGAAACACCATTATGCTTGACCGTTCGTCCAAAATCCCCGTCACCGGTGATCCGCTGACAGACATATTGCGCGGATTGCGCCTCGAAGGCGTCGATTACGGCCGTTGCGAGATGAAGGAACCCTGGGGCATCCATTTTCCGGCTCAGGCGGCGGCACGGTTTCATTTCATCGGCCGCAAAGGCTGCTGGTTGCTGCAGCCGTCCGGCGAATGGGTGGAACTGAAGGCTGGCGACGCGGTATTGTTGCCGCGCGGCTCAGCCCACACGCTGGCGAGCGAGCCGGGTACCGAGGCGGCGCCGATCCACGGCTATGAGGTCGAGGAAATCTGCAAGGGTGTCTATTGCATGTCGAATGACGGCATGCCCGGCTGCCGTCCGGGGACCTTGCTGTTTTTCGGCAGCATGTATTTCAATCTCGATGGCTTGCACCCCTTGCTCGGCATGATGCCGGACGTGATGCGCGCACATGAGTTGGAGGCCTATGAGCCAGGTATCCCGCATTTGCTGGAAGCGATGGCCCGCGAGGTGACGATGGAGCGCGTCGGCTCCGGCGGCATCCTGGCGCGGCTGGCCGATGTGCTCGCCGCGACCGTCATCCGCTCATGGGTCGAGCGCGGCTGCGGCGACTCTTCCGGTTGGATTGCGGCGGTCAGGGACCGCGAGATCGGCCGGGTGCTGGCCGCGATCCATCTGGAACCGAACCGCGACTGGACGGTGGAAGCTCTGGCGAAGATGATGGGTGCCTCGCGATCAGGTTTCGCCGAGCGCTTCGCAACCATTGTCGGCGAAACACCGGCAAAGTACGTCACGCAGGTGCGGATGCACCAGGCGAGGCAATGGCTGGTCCGCGACCGGCTCAAGATTTCCGTCGTCGCGGCTCGTCTCGGCTACGAATCCGACGCCTCCTTCAGCCGCGCCTTCAAACGGGTCATCGGATCGCCGCCTAGCCATTTCCGGGCCGAGGAACAGGCTGATATCCGCCAGGCCGGCTAAACGTTGGCCGGGTTATTGCTCGGTGATGCAGGCCGAGCCGGCGCTGCTCTTGCAATATTTGCCGGAAGCCCCGCACCTGCCATCCGAGACTTCCACGACGGTGCCGCTCAACAACAGCTTGCAGTCGCTGGTGGACAGATTGACCGTGCCGTTGAGATCCTTGATCCTCTTGGCGTCGACCTTCGCGCCGGCGACAACTTTCTTGGCTGCCTGCGCCTCGCCCAGATGCGCCGCCGACAATCCCATACCGGCGACGAGTAGGATCGTCGCAAAACCGCGAAATAGAGTTCCCATAGCCAACCCTCCGTTTTGGGCCTCCAAATTGGGCTTGCAAAGCCCGTTTGGGACCAAAGGATCAGCCTATTCGACAAATCGGAGCATCCGCATCCCCCGTATGGGGGATGACGGGAAGACTCGAGCATTTAGCAGCCAAGGGAATCACTCGACGTCGCACAAATGCGGCTAAAACACATGGTTTAGAGCGGTATGCACGGCTCGATTTGAACGCATCCGTTCTAGCTGCAGCAAAGAGGCTTGTACTTAGCCGGCGTGACGCAGGCTTATTCCGCTGCCCTTGTCGAACAGCACCACCTTGTCCGGGTTCCAGGCAAAGCGCACCGGCTGCTCTATCTGCACGTCGGTCCTGGCCGGCACGGTGGCGCGCAGCATGGTGTCGCCGACCCGCAGCGTCAGGATCTTTTCGACGCCATGGTTCTCGACATCGTGGACCCGCGCCTCGACCGGCGCGCCGGTCTCGAGATAGACGTCTTCAGGGCGAATTCCGAAGACGAGCGGGCGACCGTCGGTCGCCGCGCCCGTCTTTTGGGGGGGGGGGGGGGGGGGGGGGGGGGGGGGGGGGGGGGGGGGGGGGGGGGGGGGGGGGGGGGGGGGGGGGGGGGGGG
>NZ_JAMYMZ010000036.1:0-61721 GCF_040318825.1 Mesorhizobium sp. M1006 | reverse complement strand
ACCGGTGCGCATGCACGATCGTCGCACATGCGAAAACCGATGGGAATCCAACATCGGACTCTTTTGTCTCGATCAATCCACTAGGGATGGTCTATATTTCACTTGGCCGCAGCGACGACGCCAAGGAAGCAAAAAGGCAAGGTGTGCTGCGAGTGGAAAAGGAAGTCAAAGCGCATCCCGACAATGCCACCGCGCTATGTTTCGGGGCCACAATGCTGGCGGAACTTGGCGAGATTGAACGCGCGCTGTCGTGGGCCTCCCGTGCTGAAATGTTCGCCGGAGACAACATTGCGGTTCAGTACAACATAGGCTGTTGTTATGCGAAGTTGGGCAAGACGGAGCAGGCTATCGATTGCCTGGAACGTCAGCTAACTGCATCACGTGCCTACCTCATTTTGCGCATGCCATGGATGCGTCAGGATAGCGACCTCGACTCGCTCCGCGCTCATCCCCGTTATGTCGCGCTTGTCAATCGGATGGGGGCCCAAATAGTCGCGACTGGAGCTCGAATATCAGCAGGCCACGAGGAGAGTGAAGCAATGACCCTGAATATGATGCCCAGAAAATGAGTTGGTTGAGGGCAGGCCCGTTCCTGGCGCAACTACGCCCTCAAGCGCCGTCGCCGGTAGTGTCCGCTGTAAGGCGGTGGCACAACTAACTTTAACGGCCGACATTGGCGCAAAGCATTCGCGGCTCCAATCGGGAAGTGAAGCCGCTGTTGGTCAGACCTCCGTTGCCTCGGCAAGTTCAAGGGCATCCTCGACGTCGACACCGAGATAACGGACCGTGTTCTCGATCTTGGTGTGGCCAAGCAGGATCTGGATGGCTCGAAGATTTCCCGTCGCCTTGTAGATGATGGACGCCTTGGTGCGTCGCAGAGAATGCGTGCCGTATTCCTGGGGTCTAAGCCCGATCGCCGCGACCCATTCGTCGACGAGACGGGCATACTGTCTCGTGCTCAGGTGAGCTGCGCGCTGCGCGGTCGATCCTGCTCGGAAATGCATAGTCATCAACGGTCCCGCCGCGTCGTTCCAGCGTTCCAGCCACACGAGAAGGCTCGCGCGAGCGTCACCCATCAACTCGAACTGCACTGGCCGCCCCGTTTTCTGTTGCACTACCATCGCGCGGCTGCGGATTTCCGGGCCGATTACAAGAGTGCCGATCTTGATCTTAACGAGATCGCAGCCCCGAAGCTTGCTGTCGATCGCCAGATCGAAGAGCGCTCGATCGCGCAGGCGCTGCTCCCGATCAAGGAAGAAACGGATCGCCCATATCTGCCGAGGCTTAAGAGGGCGTTTCGTGCCAACCTTCATGCCCGCATTCCAAGCGCAGTGATTGGTGGCAACGGGGTCGTAGTGTGAATTTCCCATTTCGTTTCTCCTTCGGCCATGATTGGCCCCAGGAGGAACGCGTATGGCCTGTCAGGGTCTGGGCCGGGAGCGCACTGACAGCTCTCAGCTGCCGATCTTCAAGAGCGGACGTTCAGTCCGGTCGCTTTCTAACGTCCCGAAAGCTAACTTCCGGCGGGATCGGAAATGCTGACTCGATCCGGTGTCAATATGTGTCGTGACCTGACCGCTGAGCCGCCCTTCATCAGCCCATTTCGCTGCTCGATAACCGACCCTTCACCGCAACCAGCGTTCCTGATCCCAAACCGGACATTGCGAGCGTCACCCCCGCTTTGAGCGATCGCTCTAAATCGCGAGGACGGGAGTTCAACGAAGGGGGCGCGTCCGACAGGCTGGCCTGTTTCCTCGAGTTATGCATTATGGAATTCTAAATTATCCGGGCATCAATCTGAGTTTTGAGTTGAAGACGAGCGTCGCACTCTCCTTCGGGTCGTTTACACTGGTGCCCGCCGAGCGCATGCTACTGCAGGGCGATCAAAGATTGAAGATCGGCAGCCGTGCGCTGGACATCCTCATCGTCCTGGCGTCGCGGCCCGGCGAAGTCATCTCTAAGGATGAATTCGTCTCGCTGGTCTGGCGGAACACGTTCGTCGAAGAAAACAACCTGCGCGTTCACATCGCATCGCTCCGCAGGATTCTCGGCGAAAGCAGCGACGCTCCGCAATACATCTCCAACATCCCCGGCCGGGGCTACAGCTTTGTGGCCGCCGTCTCTCATAAGGCGGCCCCTGTCAGTCTAGAGGGGCAGCCGGCCTTTGGCGGCAAGCCGTCGGTACCCCGTCTTGCGAACCGAGTTATCGGCAGGGAGGCGGTTATTGATCTGCTGGAGCGACAGATGCCGAAGCAAAGGCTGCTTACGGTCGTAGGACCAGGTGGTATTGGAAAGACGACGGTGGCAATCGCGCTTGCGGACCGTCTCAAAGACCAGTATCCGGGCGGGACCGCATTTGTGGATCTCGCTGGGATTTTGAACGGAGAACTGCTCACCGGGTCGATTGCCGCCAAGGCAGGCTGTGTGCTCTCGTCGTCTGATCCTCTTGCCGAGCTTGCCAGACAGCTCAACCACCGCTCGATGCTGCTCATCCTGGATTGTTGCGAACATCTGATTGACGAGGTTGCGGTGGTCGCGGAAACCCTGATCGCCGAGACGCAGCAGTTGACCATCCTTGCGACCAGCAGGGAACCGCTTCGTATCCCAGCCGAATGGGTTCTTCGCCTGCCACCCCTGGACTGTCCAGGCACCAACGAAGCGCTCGACGGCCCGGCTGCGCTGCGTTTTCCGGCAGTCCAGCTTTTCGTCGAACGCGTTTCAGCCAGCGTCGGCGGCTATTTCCTAAGCAACGCCGAAGCGCCGATCGTGGGCGAGATTTGCTGCCGGCTCGACGGCATCGTGCTTGCCATCGAGCTGGCCGCCGGGCGTGTGGACACCTTGGGCATTGCAGGCGTCGCGGAATCGTTGCGGAACAATTTCGACATCCTGACGCGCGGACGGCGCACGGCGCTTCCACGCCACCAGACGCTGCGCGCGACGTTGGACTGGAGCTATACGCTGCTCTCGTCGACGCAACAGTTCGTCCTTGCCCAGCTATCGCTGTTCAACCAGGAATTCACGCTCGAAGCGGCGCGCGCCGTTGTATCGGGCGAAGGGGCGGTCGATGTGGAAGGCAGTATCGTTGACCTCATCGCGAAATCGCTGGTGGTCGCCGACCGCAGCGCCCATCCCATCCGCTACCGCCTGCTCGACATGACGCGCGCCTATGCGGCGAAGAAGCTTTCGGCATCCGGCTTCGAGAACGAGGCGTCATACAGGCATGCGACCCACTACCGCACGCATTTCGACGATGCCGCGCGACAGTGGCAGGTCGCGCAGGAGCCGGTATCCCCGGAAATCTACAGCCGCGACATCGGCAATCTGCGGGCGGCCCTCGACTGGTGCTTTTCGCCAGCAGGCGAGAGCGCGATGGGCGTTGCGATGACGATCGCGGCGATCCCATTGTGGTATCAGCTGTCGCTCGTCGACGAATGCCTGTCGCGTGTCCAGCAAGCGCTGGACTGGCTTGAAAAGCAGCCGGAAGCCGACAAACGGAGCCTGATGCAGCTGCATGCGGCATTGGGTTTTCCGCACATGCGCGCGATTTCGGGCCGACCCAGCGGCGCTGAGGCGTGGACGCGCGCGCTCGAGATCGCCCGCAAAGTTGACGACGTGGACTTCCAGTTGCGTGCCCTCTGGGCACTCTGGGTGGATCGAACCAACAGCGGCGAACCCCGCGCCGGGCTCGAGATGGCCGAAGCCTTTCTCATACTGTCGGAGCGGTCGACCGACGACGCCGATCGGCTTATCGGCGAGAGGATGAAGGCCAGGTCGCTGCACCTGCTTGGCGACCAGACCGGTGCGGAGGACCATGTGCGGCGCATGTTGGCCGCCTATAAAGCGCCGGCTAACAGAGCACACCTTGCGCGCTTTCAATATGAGCAGCGCATTACCGCTCGCATTACGTTGGCGCGTGTGCTGTGGCTTCGCGGTAAGACAGACGAAGCTCTGCGCGAGATAGACGACCTTATCGAAACAGCGATTGCCGCAGGCCACAATCTTACGCTTTGCCACGCGCTGTCGGACGCGGCCTGTCCGGTATCGCTGATGGCGGGTGATCTGGCACGCGCCGAACGCTACACTGAAATGCTGCATCGACGCACGAGAGATCATGCGCTCGATGTCTGGCATGCCTATGCGGAGTGCTTCGAGGGCGACATCCTGATCCGGAGTGGCGAGGCGGCGACAGGCGTCACCCTCGTTCGCGAAGCTCTCGACCGATTGGATCGCGCGGGATTCTATCTCTATCAAACCGTCTTCCAGTCAATCCTCGCCTCCGGGTTGACGAGGCTTGGCCGAGAACCGGAAGCCATGGCTTTGCTGGATGGCGCACTGTCGCGATGTCAAGTTAGCGGCGAGGCTTGGTATTGCGCTGAGCTGATTCGCCAGAAGGGCGTGATCTTGGCCGGGCAATCCTCGCGCCGGCCCGACGCCCGGGCGTTCTTTGAGCGCGCGATAACGATTGCCCGTGACCAGGGAGCCACAATCCTGGAGCGACGTTCAGCCGACAGTCTTGCCGCGCTAAACAGGCACGTTAGCACCGTTTAGCATCGATTTACTGGTTTACACCGCTCTCCTGCGCGACTGTTTCGGCACCGAACGAAGCACACACTATGCCAAGGAACAGAGCGATGAACTCAACCCGCATTACCTCCTTTCGTCGAACTGTCGTGGCCGGCCTGACCAGCACCGCACTGCTCTCTGTTCTGACAACTGCCGTGCTGGCCACGCCAACAACTCCGGTTCAGCAAAATCAGGCAGCGGCATGCGGCGCCGCTTGCGTGGAGACGCAGACGCTCGATGTTGGCGGCATCGCCTACCCGCGTGAGTTCGGCGAGGAGGTCATCCGCTTCTTGGGCGATGAGACGCGGCCATGAGCGCCTTCCAATCCTCCGCTTCTTTCACCCGTCGCGACGTGCTTGCGGCAGGCATGGCCAGCGCCGCAGCGACGCTACTGCCGGCGAACCCAACCCAGGCGCTCTCGGCGGAAGTCGCCACCCAAACCAGAAAAGGAAAACAGACCATGGGCTTCATCACCACCAAGGACGGCACTGAGATCTTCTACAAGGATTGGGGGGCGGGCCAGCCGATCGTCTTCCATCACGGCTGGCCGCTCAGCGCCGACGACTGGGACAATCAGATGCTGTTCTTCCTGGAAAATGGCTACCGTGTCATTGCGCATGATCGCCGGGGCCACGGCCGCTCGACCCAGGCCGCCACGGGAAACGAGATGGACACCTATGCCGCCGATGTCGCGGAGCTGGCCGAGGCGCTGGACCTCAAGGAAGCCGTCCACATCGGTCATTCGACCGGCGGCGGCGAGGTCGCGCACTATGTGGCGCGCGCCGAACCGGGGCGGGTTGCCAAGGCGGTGCTCATCGGGGCGGTGCCGCCAATCATGGTGAAATCGGACAAGAATCCAGGCGGCCTGCCGATCGAAGTGTTCGACGGATTCAGAGCAGCGCTTGTCGCGAACCGCGCTCAATTCTACATCGACGTTCCTTCCGGCCCCTTCTACGGCTTCAACCGGCCAGGCGCGAAGATTTCGCAGGGTCTCATCAAGAACTGGTGGCGGCAGGGCATGATGGGCGGCGCGAAGGCGCACTACGACTGCATCAAGGCCTTCTCCGAGACAGACTTCACCGAGGATCTCAAGGAGATCGACGTTCCGGTGCTGGTCATGCACGGCGATGACGACCAGGTCGTTCCTTACGCGGATTCCGCGCCGCTTTCCGTCAAGCTGCTCAAGCGTGGCACGCTGAAGACCTATGAGGGTCTGCCGCACGGCCTGTGCGCTACGCATCCCGAGATCGTAAACCCCGACCTGCTCGCCTTCATCAAAGGTTAGCTGGCAGCGGAAGCGGAGACTTGCCGTGAATTCAACCAGCACGTCGACCTACCGACGCTCGTCCTGCACGGAGACGACGATCAGATCGTCCCGATCGCGGATTCGGCGCTGCTGTCGGCGAAGCTGATCAAGAACGCGAAACTGAAGGTGATCAGAGGTGCACCGCACGGTTTATGCACCACACACAAAGACGAGGTGAACGCGGAGCTCCTCGCCTTCATACGCAAAACGGCCTGACTCCCCGCATCCTCCCCCCACAGGCCGTTGACTGCGCTACGCGGGCAACCGCGTGCCCGCGTAGCGCCTTTCCTCAATAATCCCGGCAGCCGCCGGACAAAGGAGATCAAATGTTCACTTTCAATACCCGCCGCACCGCACTGGTGTTTGCTGCTGCACTGCTTTCCTCGAGCCCAATGCCGATGATGGTCAATGCCCCTGTAAGCGCCGCCGCTGAGATCGTGGACTCGACCACCCACTACCACACCGTCAAGATCGGTGGCGTCGACGTTTTCTATCGTGAGGCAGGGCCGGCTAACGCGCCGGTTGTGCTTCTGCTTCACGGCTTCCCGACCTCTTCACACATGTTTCGCAATCTGATCCCGGCGCTTGCCGACCGCTATCACGTGATCGCGCCCGACTACCCGGGATTTGGCGAGAGCGCGGCACCTGATCACACCAAATTCGCGTACACCTTCGCTAACTACGCCGATCTGGTGGATGGCTTGCTCGGGCGACTCGGCGCGAACAACTACGCGATGTACGTCATGGATTATGGCGCTCCGGTCGGATACCGGCTCGCGCTCAAACATCCGGAACGGGTAACCGCCTTGATCGTGCAAAACGGCAACGCTTACGAGGAGGGCCTGAAGGAATTCTGGGATCCGATCAAGGCCTATTGGGCGGACGGTTCGGCCGCGCATCGGACGGCGCTGAGTTTCCTTGTCACGCCTGCCATCACGAAATTCCAATACACGGACGGCGTAGCCGACGTTTCCCGGATCGACCCGGACAATTGGGGACATGACCAGGTGCTGCTCGACCGTCCCGGCAACAAGGACATCCAGCTCGATCTCTTCCACGACTATGGCAGCAACGTTCCACTCTACCCGAAATTCCAGGCATTTTTCCGCGAGCGCAAGCCGCCGATGCTGATCGTATGGGGCAAGAACGACAAAATCTTCCCCGCCGATGGCGCCGGCCCATATCTTCGTGATTTGCCAGGAGCCGAGCTTCATTTGCTGGACACCGGGCATTTCGCGCTCGAAGACAAGCTGGACGAGATGGTTCCGCTTATCCGGGACTTCCTGGACCGCAAGGTGGTTACTAACTGAGCCGGCGTCAGCCGCGATCTGAGCGCTGGCGGCGTTACGGCCGCCAGCGGATGGCCGGAAAACGCCCGCCAGAATTTACTTTCGCCTCGCGGCTTTTGCCTGTGCTGCCTGGCCGCCTCCCGGCGCTCGATGGGTGTGCTCAGTCGAAACCTGAGCGCCGTCAATGAGGTTCGCCCGCCAGCCGCAGGCGCGGACCATACCGTCTCTCTTCATCGCCGCCGCGGCCAACTTGGATCAGGAGATTTCGTGATGAGCAAGCTCAACGGAAAAGTCGCAGTGATCACCGGTGCAACGAGTGGCATCGGTTTGGCCGCGGCAAAACGGTTTGCGGCGGAAGGCGCCCGTGTATTTATGACCGACCGACGAAAAAAGGAACTCGATGCGGCCGTCAACGAAGTTGGCAATGATTCGCGAGGCATTCAGGGTGACATAGCGAATCTAGCCGATCTCGACCGCCTTTTTGAGATCGTGAAGGATGAGGCCGGCGCCATCGACATCCTATTCGCCAATGCGGGTGGCGGCGAATTTTCCGCTCTTGGCGCTATTACGGAAGAACATTTCGACAGAACCTTTGGAGTCAACGTAAAAGGCACGCTCTTCACAGTCCAGAAGGCGCTGCCGCTTCTCCGTGACGATAGCTCGATCATCCTTACTGGATCGACCGCTGCGACCACTGGCACGCCTGGGTTCAACGTGTACGGCGCCAGCAAGGCAGCAATCCGCAACTTCGCGCGCAGTTGGATACTCGATCTGGCCGGCCGAGGGATCCGCGTCAACATACTTGTTCCCGGCGCGACCTCTACTGCCGGCTGGCACGAGCTCGCGCCATCCGAGGAGGCACACAAAGAGATGATCCGGTTCGTGTCGACAAGAACGCCGTTAGGGCGTCTCGCTGACCCCGACGAAACCGCAAGCGCGGCCCTCTTCCTTGCTTCCAGCGACAGCAGCTTCGTCACGGGAAGCGAGCTGTTTGTGGATGGCGGCTCCGCGCAGATCTAGATTTCAGGTTACGTCGTGGGGACCGTGACACAACCGCTTGCCAATCGGAACACTGACTGAAAAGAGAAAGATCATGCCTGAACAACGCCCGCCGCTGCCGCCATTCACCCGCGAAACCGCCATCCAGAAGGTTCGCAGTGCAGAAGATGGCTGGAACAGCTGCAATCCCGAACGCGTTTCGCTCGCCTATACTGTTGACAGCTATTGGCGCAATCGCTCGACTTTTGTGCAGGGACGCGATGCTATCGTCGCCTTCCTGACCGGCAAGTGGGTGCGTGAACTGAATTATCGGCTGATCAAGGAACTTTGGGCCTTCACGGACAACCGCATCGCCGTTCGCTTCGCCTATGAATATCACGACGATTCCGGCAACTGGTTCCGTGCCTATGGCAATGAGAATTGGGAATTCGACGAAAACGGCCTGATGCAAAAGCGCTTTGCCTGCATCAATGATTTGCCAATTCAGGAATCAGAACGCGAATTGTTCTGGGACCGTTCCGGACCACGTCCGGCCGATCATCCGGGCCTGTCGGATTTAGGATTGTAATCGTCGGAGAAGGTTCGAACTTTATTCCGGTTCTTGCCGAGATCCTCCGCGAACATGGCTTCGAAGGCGCGAGCCGCCATCCGCCAGAAGAACGGACTCGGGGAAATCTCGAAGTTGGCCCCACGGATCTGCCAAATCGTCCGGGTTCTCGTGCCATCTAGCACACCATCTAGCGGCTCCCAGGGAGCAATGAATGGCCCACAAATTCGCCGAAATCGGGTTCACTGACGCAGTGAAATCCGTGCAGCAAACGATGGGCAGCCGCAGCGCTTATGCACGCCGTGAAGTCGGTTCCACCGGCAACGTCGCCACGGACAGCCGTATTTCGCTGCTGCTGATCGACTCTCCGAACAGGCGCCGTCTCAAGATCTTCGGTCGAATGCATGTCATCGGTACCCAAGATGATGCGGCGCTCGCGGCAAGGCTGACACTCGCCGACTATGCTTCGGCGGTCGAGCGCGTGATGCTCATCAAGGTCGAGGCCTTCGACTGGAACTGCCCGCAACACATACCCCCGGCTTTACCGAAAACGATATTGCGGCAGCTTTCGCCACTCACCGGGAGTGTAGACGGATGCAGGACAAATCGCAGACATCGGAAGCGCCGATATTCGGCGTAGTTCATTGCGCTGCCGGTCTTCATTCTGCACGGCACGGCGTACAAGGGGACGAAGCCGGCCGGCAGCCAATTGTTTTCGACATTGTGGGCTCGTCCGACAAGACGCTCAAGTTATATCCCTCCCACTTTAACGACCTGCTGAACGATCTTGGCCGCGCAACGGTCATGTCGGATGTGCTGGCATGGATCGGGGCGCGTTTGCCGGTCGAGCAAACCTCTGCCGCAGCAGGTTGACGGTTCACAAGGCTCACGGGTGGAGTAAAGCAACGTGTTTCCGGAAGCGCCAATTCGCATTGCTGTCATGCTCAGTCACGCGTCCGGCGACGGTTGTGTTGAGTTCTCTCGGTTCCTTGCCGTCTACTACGCGCTTCTGGATGCCGGCGCTGAAATGCTGCTTGCGTCGGTATCAGGAGGCTATCCCTGGCCGACGCGGCCCAAACGACCCGGCGGGGAAGGAAGCGAACTGGCGGCGCGGTTTCGAAGCGACCGGCATGCTCGCGATGATCTGGCAAACACGCTTACCTTTGGCCAAGTCTTCATCGAGGATTTTCATGGTGGCTTCTGCGTCGGTTTGCCGGGCTCAATCTGGAGCAGCAACGATGACGGCTTGGCGGGGTCGCTGATCGGTCGATTTCTGCAGGCCGGCAAACCGGTTGCAGTCCTCCCAAGCCTGTTCGACATCCAACCGAAAGGTGCGGGTGGCGGCCTGCTTATAATCGGCGATGGCGATTGGCCGCCGTCGCGGGCCGTTCATGCGCTCTTGGCTTCGGTTCCGAGGCTATCTGAGAAAGAGAGGACTCTCCCGTGACGCTCCACAGACGCAGTTTTCTTCGCGGTGCAGAAAGGTCCGCTTTCAGGCGGTCGCAAAGCTGGTCTCTACGGCCGAGATGAGGCGCATTGCCGTCCGGCAGCCTGTGGGCCGGAAGCGGCCAACCCCAAGTATAGAAATGTCCAACACCGGCCGCCCTTGGCGAGTGTGCTCCACCCATTGCCCTAGCGAATAGCGGCCTGACCGCCGCAGCCACGACCCGCGCAAGCCCTCCTGAACCCCAGCTGAACGCCGCCTTCAGCCTTAGTTCGAACGGCATCTCCTAAAAAGAAGCCGTTCAACCGCGGTCCCGTCCGCCAAAGGAGACGCTCTCATGATCCGCAATTCTTTCATCGCAACCGCGCTTGCCGCTCTTGTCGGTATCACTGCCGCCGCTCCGGCCATGGCCAATGACGTGCGCATCGAGCAATATGGCTGGTCGAACTCGGCCGGCGGCGCCCAGAACGGCTTCAAAAACCGTATCCGGGTGTATCAGAACGGCCGCTTCAACAAGGTGATCGGCCAGCAGCGCGGCCGCCACAACCTTTCGGCTATCGGCCAGGACGGGGCCGGCAACTACGGCGCCACCTACCAGAACGGCAACCGCAACGTGGCCGGCGTCGGCCAGTTCGGCTCCAACCACACCACCATTCTGACCCAGGACGGTAACGGCAACATTGCTGCCGGCGTACAGGTGGGCCACGGCTGCGATGCCAATGTCAGCCAGGGCGGCAGCGGCAATGTCGCAGCTTTCGTCCAGGCCTGCCCATAAACACGGGAACGGCCAGGCGGCCGCGGAAAGACTCCGCGGCCGCCGCTAGCCAAGCCAAGGAGACGAACCATGCCCCGCATCGTCAAGCATTCCCGCCGCGTCATGGCGGCACTCGCCCTGGTCCTGGTCCCGGCCGGCGCGCTGGCGACCATGGCCACCGCCGACCAATCCGTTGGGCCGGTGCGCTGCGAGATCCGCGCCACGCCGGAAGGGGGAATGGTCTCGCTTGAATCGCTTGCCTATGCCGACAGAAACGTGAGTGGCACCTATTCCTTCCATGTCGAAAGCACCGGTCGCACCGGCGGCACCAGCATCGAACAGGGCGGCGCCTTCAGCGCCGCGCCCGGCAAGCCAGCTACGCTCGGCGCTGTCACGCTCGACGCGAAGGGCGCCATTTACGACGCCAAGCTCGAAGTTGCAGTCGATGGCAAGAGCATCGGCTGCGCCGCGCGGGTCGGCGGCGCGACCTGATCGCACCGGCCAGTCTACGAAAAAGGGCGTCGGCGTTCGGCGCCCTTTTTCTATGTCTGCCGAGCAGGGAAAAATGACTGAACGACAGCTGAACGACGGGTTCCGGGATGGTTCAGCCGCAATTCGGGAAGGTTGGCCATAGGCTTAGGCAGCCGGAAATGAAGACCAAGATGACCCGCAATATGTTCATAACCCTTACTGCCGCTCTCGTTGCCGGCAGCATCGGCCAGGTGGCGCTGTCCGCACCGGCCTCCCAGGCCGGAGAGGCAAGGCTGAGGGAGGTCGTCACCAGCGGTGGCCTCACCGCTTCCGCCGCACCGCGGAGACGCCGTACAAGGGTCCGACGAAGACACCGTCGGCGAGTGCTCGTTCCTCCACACTCAAAGAACCAGGCATCGTGCACGCAGTGCTGGGTTCGCTCAGCAACGTCGAGGTAGCGATTGCAACGCTCTCATTTTGCACGCCCGCTCAGACCCCACACGCATTGCGCCGATGGTAGCTCAACCTGATAGGATGCCATGTGCGATTGCGATTGAGGATCAGGTAATAGCCGGAAGCGGTCCGATCAATTGTGGTAAGAACGCGCGAGAATGCAGACATCGAATCCGGGGTTCGAAGTCTCGAACTGACCTAACCCAGACGTTCCCGACCGCTGGAATACTGTCTTGAAACCGTGGAAAGAAGCCGGCGCTTTCACTTGGGCTTGGTCCAGGCACTGCTCTCCGGTCACTCCGCCAGCGTTCCCTCGGGATAAGAAGCTGGCGTTGGGTGGTCCCACGGGGGCTCTGTAGCCAAGTTGTACGTCACCTGCGCACTTCACAAGCCACCCCGGCCATAGCGCCAATGCCAAGCATGCACTAACATTCCAGCTTGCCCCTTTGGGGCTGGCCAGTGATCTGTTCAAAGGGAAGTACCCATGACCAATCATTGCTGTGGACCGGGCTATGCTTCTCCAGCCGAGGCGATGACGGCACCTCGCGAAAAGCTGCTCTATACGATTGCCATCTACACCGGCACGGGCATTCAGAAGCCGGACTATCTGTGCACCATTGATGTCGACCCGGAGAGTTCGACTTACAGCCAGGTGATTTCGCGGTTGCAAATGCCGGGTATTGGCGATGAGCTTCATCACTCGGGCTGGAATGCCTGTTCGTCGTGCCACGGCGATGCGAGCATGGAGCGGAAATATCTGATCGTGCCGGGTGTGCGCTCGTCAAATCTGCATATTGTCGATTGCGGTACCGATCCGCGCAGCCCGACACTGTTCAAGGTGATAGACGGCGCTGAAATCAAAGCCAGGACTAACCTGTCGGCGCCACACACGGTGCATTGCCTCGGCTCGGACATCATCGTTTCCATGCTTGGTGACGCCGAGGGCAATGCCCCCGGCGGCTATTTGCAACTCAGCAAGGAGTTCGAGATTGTCGGCCGCTGGGAAAATTCCATGGGCAGGATCAAGTTTGGTTATGATTTCTGGTACCAGCCGCGACACAACGTAATGGTCAGCTCGGAATGGGCCGCGCCCAATACCTTCATGCCTGGCTTTGACCTGGAAGAGGTTGGTCATCTGAAATATGGCCGAGAGATCCATTTCTGGGATTTTGAAAAGAAGGAGCCAAAGCAAACATTCTATCTCGGTGAAGATGGCTTGATCCCACTGGAAGTGCGATTCCATCATAACCCCGACAGCAGTCACGGCTTTGTTGGCGCGGCCCTTTCTGCAAATATCATCCATTGGTGGAAGAACGCGGCGGGTGACTGGCAATGGGAAAAAATTGTCGATGTCGGCAATGAGCCGCATCCCGAATGGCCGATACCAATACCGGGCGTGATCTCGGTCATTCTGCTCAGCATGGACGATAGATACCTCTATCTGTGCAACTGGTTGCATGGCGACATTCGTCAGTACGACATCTCGGACCCTCACAACGCCAAGCTTACCGGACAAGTGTGGATGGGCGGACTTCTCGGCCGTGCGCCTGAGGTCAATGGCGTGAAAGTGACTGGCGGGCCTCAGATGATACAGCTCAGCCTCGACGGCAAGCGCCTTTACGTGACGACCTCACTCTTCTCGACGTGGGATAATCAGTTCTATCCGGAAATCCGCACCAATGGCGGATGCATGCTGATGGTCAATTGCGATACAGAAAACGGCGGCATGGAAATCGATCCGCTATTCGTTGTTGATTTTGGTAAGGAACCAAATGGACCAAGCCGCTGCCACGAAACCCGTTATCCCGGGGGTGATTGCACGAGTGACATCTGGGTATGACCTGCTTCACCATCATTCTCGCCAATCAAGGCGGTGCGGCCTTTGACGTCGATCACCGCAAGCCCCTCTTGCAAAGCTTGCGCGAGCAGGGCGTGGATCTGCCGTATGGGTGCAAGTATGGCGGCTGCATAACCTGTGCGGCCAAAATAATCAGCGGCAAAGTCGATCAAAAAGCGCAGCGGGCGCTGAACAACCGCCAGATCAACAATGGCTATATAATCCTCTGCGTCGCCCGCCCTTTGAGCGACTGCACGCTGGAGGTCGGCGTTGAGAGCCACGACAAGCTCTATCGCAACCCCTTCCTTGACCCGCTGGCCGCTCATGAATTGAAAGCCGATATTGCGACCCCGTTGGAAGCAAAGAAATGACCCATATGAATCATGATGAGCCCTATTCGGAGGCTTATCTGCAAGACATTCTGAAATCGGTCAAAACCATCGCGATGGTTGGGGCCAGCCCCGATAAAACTAAATTTTCCTATGGGGTACTCAGGGTGCTGCACGAAATCGGCTACGACATGATCCCGGTCAACCCCAGTCCCGGTCTGGATGAGATTCGAGGGCTTAAGGTGTACGCGTCACTAGCGGCCATCGACCGGCCTGTGGATATGGTTGAGGTTTTTCGCCGCTCCGAAGATCTGTTGGAAGTTGCACAGGAGGCCATCGCAATTAATGCCAAGGTTCTGTGGGGTCAGATTGGGGTGCGCGATGACGCTGCCGCCCAGTTGGCGGAGGAAGCGGGCTTGAAAGTGGTGATGAACCGCTGTCCCAAGATTGAGTTGTTCCGCCCCTTCTGGAAGCCAAAGCTGCATTTGGGAATATGACTGCAGGGGCGCAGAATTCGGGGGTGTCGCGGCAACCAACCTGTTCCCTCTGGAGTCTCAGACGTTGATTCTGCTATCAGATTGAATTTTGCCCGAGGTACGATGCCAGATGATCGCTGAGATCCCGCGCGTCGTCGCCAGCGCCGTCGATCAGAGCAGACTTGCGGCGGCGCAGAAACTGCGTCCCCATCAGGTAGAGGCCCGGATGTTCCGCTACACCGCCGTCGTGACGGACGTGGCCCTTGCGGTCGAGGACCGGCAGTTCCAGCCAGGAGTAGTCCGGCCGGTAGCCGGTGGCCCAGATGATCGTCCTGATAGCGCCTCCGGCAAGATCGAGGCCGAGCGGCGGGTTGTCCTCGACACGGGTCGGCGGCGGGCGATCCGGCGGCCCGACCGTAGCGTCCAGGCCGTTGGCGCGCGCCCATTCGTCGATGAGGTCGAGCAGCCGGGCCATCTTGAGATCGGAAAGCGCGCACATGTTGCGCAACGACCCAGCAAACTGGGCCTTGCCGTCTTCGGTGATGCCGGCAAGACGACCGATGAGCCGGACGCCGAGGTCGTCGAGCGCATTGAGGTCGAGGGTGATGCGGTCGGGCGTGCCGGCAAGCTGTAGCGAAGGAACCCGTCGCGCCCGGCTGATGTCGTCCACCTCGTCGTAACGCTCGTCGAGCACGCCGGCGGCGTCCATCCACCATTCCAGGTCCTTGCCGCGATAGACGCGGGGCGCCCGGATGTGCTCGCCCACCGACAGGGTCACTTGACGCCCCGAACGCTGCAGCTCCTGTGCGATCTGGGTGCCGCTCGACGACGCGCCCACCACCATCACGCCACCGTCGGCGACCTGACCCGGATTGCGGTAGGACTGTGCCGTCAGCATGGCGACCGACGGCGGCACGCGGCTGGCGACGTCGGGCAGGCGCGCGATGTTGCACGCGCCCGACGCCAGCACGACGGTCCGACACCGCCACTCGCCGCGGTCCGTGCGCACAAGATATCCCGCCCCGTCGCTGCGAACCGAGGTAACGGTCGTGTGGGTTCTGACCGGAGCCGAGATCGCCTTGGCATAGTTCCCGAGGAAGTCGATCACCTCAGGCATCGTCCGGTAGCCGTCGGGATCGTCGCCGTTATAGCGAAAGCCCGGCAGCCGGCTCTGCCAGTTCGGGGTGAGCAGCCGCAGTGAATCCCATCGCTCGGTGCGCCAGGTATGGGCGATCTCGCCGCGCTCCAGCAGCACATGGTCGATAGAGCGCTCCGCGAGGCAGCGGCTCATCGCGAGCCCCGCGTGCCCCGCGCCGACGATCGCTGTGGTGACGGAACTAATCGCACCCTCTCATCAGGAGAGTCTACGGTTCGAAGCGCCTTTCAATTCACCACGACCGTGACGTTCGTCGGATTGGTGACAATGTCATAGACCGCCGACCGCTTCTGCGACTGAGCGACGATAGCCTCGATGTCCTCGCGCTTGGCGTCGGCGTCAATGTTGTATTTCACCGTGATGCCGCTGAAGCCGTTGCGCACGTCGCTGTCGATGCCGAGAATTCCGGCGAGATCCATGTCGCCTTCGATGGTCGCCTTCACCGACTTCAACTGGATGTTCCGGTTCTGGGCAACCGCGGCGATGCCGGCGGTCAGGCAACTCGCCAGTCCGACCAGCACGTATTCGACGGGCGTGGCGCCCTTGTCCTGGGAAGCGAAGACCTCCGGATGGTCTGCGTCGAATGTGAAGGTGGTCTTGCGATGCTGATCCTCGCCGAGACCGTAGAAGCTCTCGACCGACGAGTGGCTGTGGGTGCCATCCTTCCATTCGCAGGCCGCGCGCCACTTGAACTGCGCTGCCTCCGGGGCGTTGGTAAGCGCTTCGCGTGCGCCGAGCAGCGCCTCTACGTTAACACCGTTGTTTGCCTGTACTTCGGAAGCCATAATTATTATCCTCCCTACCTTGCACTGGCTCAAAAACCCGACCGATCTCACTGACCTCCCGATCAGATTTCACCATGGCGCGGCATGCTATGGGTCGCGAAGCGTTTCTTCAAGTTGTTTCCGCAGCGGAATGTTCGCCCTCATGTGCCGAGTTGTGCCTTTGCAGGCTCTGGCGCGATCACGACCTTCAGCGCGCTCAATTGCAGTGTCTGCTTCCGGGCGGAGGCAAAGTTCGCCTCTATGGCCGACATTGCGGCGCAAAGCCGCTGGACCCAACACCCGCGCGACCCACGCGAGGTCGTCCATTTTCAGATTTCAGTTCCCTCGGCCAGCGTCAGTGCATCCTCGACGTCGACGCCGAGATACCGGACGGTGTTCTCAATCTTGGTGTGGCCGAGCAGAATTTGAATTGCTCGGAGATTTCCGGTGGCCTTATAGATAATGGAGGCCTTGGTACGACGAAGCGAGTGGGTGCCATAATCCTCACGGCGAAGGCCAACCGCCGAAACCCATTCATCGACCAGGCGCGCATACTGCCTGGTGCTCAAATGGCCAGCATGATCGACCCGACTGGGAAAGGCAAAATCGTCGACCGCTCCACCTCTACGTTCGAGCCATGCAAGTAGGCTTGCTCGGGCGTCTGCCATCAGTTCGAATTGAACTGGCCTCCCAGTCTTTTGCTGCACAACCATGGCCCGAGTCCGAATCTCAGTGCCACTCACTAGCGCGCCAATCTTGAGCTTCACCAAGTCGCAACCACGCAACTTGCTATCGATCGCAAGGTCGAACAGCGCTCGGTCCCGTGATCGACCTTCGCGGTCGAGAAAGAACCGGATTTCCCAGATTTGACGAACCTTCAGAGGTCGTTTGACGCCTACTCTCTTGCCTGCATTCCAAGCGGGACGGCCTTGTCGGCGAGGTCATACTGCGAATGTCCCATATCGTTTCTCCTCAGACCACTATTGGCCAGAGCACAAACGTTCGGGAGGGGCCGTTTGCTGACGGACAGGTCTGCGCTCGAATGACCGGGAAGCTGCCCTTCAGAAGCCGACCCATAGCGGCCGTCCCCCGCGATTTGCAAGAGCTGTTGCAAGTTGGACATCAGTTGAGCCGTAGCTGAGTCGTTGCGAAACGCGTACGGAAGCATAATCTTGGGCGGTGTGTGATGTGAGCCGGCGATGCTGCGCGAGGTTCCCCAATGACTTACGAGGCCGCCAAAAAACCGTTGTTCCGAAAACTCGACAACTATCTACTTCGTGTAAGCGATCTTGAGGAAGCCATATCCTTTTATCCGGATCGGCTCGGCCATGCCCTCATCTGGCGGGACGCAGAAGCCGCCGGATTCGCGTTGCCTGAAACTGATGCAGAACTAGTAGTTCATCTTCGTATTGGTCCAGAGACCGATATTCTGGTTGATGACGTGGACGCGGCATTTCGAGAACTTTTGGCAGCGGCGGAAAAGGCAGTGGAACCGCCCTTCGACATCGCGATCGGTCGATGCGCCCGTGTTTGTGACCCATTCGACAACGTACTTGTAATATTGGATCAATCGAAGGGAACGTTCACCACGGACGAGGAGCAGAATGTTATCGGCGTAGAGCCCGCGCGTTATCCAACCTGACCGTCGACATTCACCTGAGCTCGGCCATCAGTCGGAGGAGCGGATTGCGCTGGAAGCGGCCATCCAGCGCTGCCAAAGCCGGCAAAGGCCAGAACGGCGCGGTTGCAAATGTACTCTTCAAAATTCCGGTTCATATCTCCAAATACGGCCGATTCCCTCGCTAGCATCAGCCGCGTAGCTTTCGGAGAATGGAAATATGATGCTCGTGGCCGTCCCCCGACACTGGCGCTAAAACGGGAACGGATCTCGGCATATGGAGCCCGCAGGCCTGAGGCCAAGCGTGCCTGGAACAGAATAGAGCCTGCCCGGACCAAACCTTGGTTTGGTCGAACGCAAGCCTGGAGCGAAAATGCGGGCAAGGGACTGCTGCTCATCCTGCATCAGGATGACGGCGAAGATCCCCAGGTTTCCTTCGTGGCAGAGTTTAACGCAGGAGGCGTAGTCAAGTGTCGATTCATCCGCGCAGGCAGGGCCACTATTCCCACCCTGCAAATATGGACACAGCCCAAGATCCGTCTCTTGATGCCAGCGATAAAGTTGCCGCGCCCCGGGCGTAAAGCGGATCGTTCCCTGTCGCTGCGCCTGTTGGGAGAGCAGAGCCAGGTTCGCTTCGCATTGAGCTAGCTCGCCAAGCGCCCTTGTGGCAGCTGCTGGCCACGAAGCGCCTGCCGCAAACCCCATCGCCGGACGCCGACCGGAACTGTCGCTGGAGATTGCCGCAACTATTGGAACAGCCAAATCCAGCGTAAGTCGCAGAAGCCGCAATTCGCGACCTCGGTGCCGAAGCCAATCCTCGTAAGAAGATACGGTGTCGCTTGCCATCGACTTCGGATCGATTCGAGGCAGAACAAGTCGATTGTACCACCAGATAGAGGTCGCATCTCGCTCTATCAGCTCGAGAAGAGCGCTCATCGCAGCGTCCTTGGGGTTGATGCCCAGCGCAAGTCCGTTCGAGTCGGCAGCCGGCAGAGATGATTCCTCGCCACCGGGATCATATCCGAGGAAACACAGCCCCGCGGGCACCCAGGCTTGCTCCGTGCCGAGCTTGTCGTCACTCAGGATCCAGTCTTCAGGCGTGGATCGATCCCAGCGGGCCGGAACCATGTTGCGGAGCTGTCGGTCGCCGGCCTCTCGCCGGTCGTATTGCTCTTCGCTGAAAAGAAGGATGCCGGGCGGCTCGACGACCCGCCCATCGATCGCATCGGCACACGACCGGAGAATTCGCCTCTCTGGAATGATCTGGGCGAAGTAGGTCTCGTCCGCCTCATAAAGGCAGCCTTGCAGCGCCTGCTCGACTGTCCTGCCCCAACCAGACACGAAGTAAGCGCTCTCATCGCCATCCCTGGCGGCGCGAACGCGGCCGGCCGCCACGGTGAGAGGACAGCCGAGCAATGGGTCCGAGATCACCACCGGGCCATAAAGAAGACTCGACCCCACGCAGACCTCGAATGTGCGGATCTTTCGCATTGCGAGCGCTTCTGAACGGACTTCGCTCTGTCGCATGTCCGAAGCTCTCGTGTGGCAGTTTACACGCTGCCATGCGCGATAGCATCATGCAAATGTGCTAAAGTACGTTCGGACGTCCGACCCGAGGTATGGATTGACCCCAAAGCATGGATTGACCGCAAACAACGGCACCCTGAAGCGGCGCCTGACTGCGATCGTGGCCGCTGACGTGGTCGGCTATTCGCAACAAATGGCGGAAGACGAGGAAGGCACGTTTACCCGCGTCCGAGCGCTGATGCACGACGAGGTCCCAGGCTACGTTCACCGGCATGACGGCCGCGTTGTAAAGAACACCGGCGACGGTGTCGTCGCGGAGTTTCCGAGCGCCGTCGAAGCGGTCCGGTGTGGCGTGGCTATTCAGGCCTATCTCGCAAGCCCCGAGCGATCGTCGCCCGGCCTGTTGCTTCGAATGGGCATAAATTTCGGCGATATTATTGTCGACGGCGACGGAGACGTGTTCGGCGACGGTGTGAACGTGGCTGCACGCCTTGAACAGATCGCAGCCCCCGGAGGCATTTGCCTTTCGGCAAAAGTGCATGAGGAGGTCCGCGCAGGGCTGCAATTGCCCTTCGAATATTGCGGTGAGTTTCAGCTCAAGAACATTCCCCGACCCGTGGCAGTCTACTCGCTTATTCACAGACCCGACGGCCCGGCTCCGAGGATCGGCGCCGAGACTTCGGGCTCGAACACGCCATCGATCCTGGTCCGCCCATTTGTCAGCACCGGCGGCGTGGAACCCTATTTCAGCGAAGGGTTCACAGAAGACATCATCACCGAGTTGACGCGGTTCACGCAGCTCTCCGTCGCGTCATATCATACCTCGTTGCGGCTCAGGGATGTGGAACTGCCGAAGCTGGTCTCGGATATCGGGCTCGATTTTGAGCTTTCGGGGCGAATCCGCAGGATGGGGAAGCGTATCCGCCTGTCGTGCGAACTGGTTGACGCCACGTCCGGCGGTGACGTTTGGGCCGAGCATTATGACAGCGACGATCAGGACATATTCGATGTGCAGGATGAACTGGTCCGCAAGATCGTGGGCACGGTTATCGGGCGCCTCAAGGCAGCGGGTGCTGAGAAGGCGCGACGCAAGCCGCCGGCCAACCTGGCGGCCTATGAGTGCGTGTTGCGCGGCAATGCCCTGCCGCTGGGCGACCTCGCCTCCGAAGCGGAAGCCAGGCAATGGTATCAGCGCGCCATCGACCTCGATCCGACCTATGGGCGCGCCTACGCCAAGCTGGCTCACTGCAAGCAGCTGGAATGGTTTCGCGACATGGCACCTTCCGATGTCCTGCTCGACGAGGCGCATGCAATTGCCAAGAAGGCGGTGGCGCTCTCCGCCAACGATCCGGTTTGCCTCAACATTCTCGGCTGGGTGCTGCTGCACTTGCGAGACTTCGACGTCGCCGCGCAACTCTACGCACGGGCCCTCTACCTCAATCCGAACGATCCCGAGCAGGTTTCTTATCTCGGCACCCTCTACACATTTGGCGGCGAGCCGGATCGCGCCATGCAATGGTTCGAGCGGGCGCAGGTGCTCGATCCACTCTACGAACCATCCTGGTATTGGCCGTTTCGCGGCATCGTCCACTTCATTGCGGGCCGGCCAGAGCAGGCATTGGTCGCTTTGAGCCGTTCGTCGACAATGCCGGCATGGGTTACCGCCTACATGGCCGCTTCGAGCTCGGCGCTTGGCCGAGACAGCGACGCAAAGTTGTATGCGGCTCGCGTGTTGGCGGGTACGCCCAGCTTTTCTTGCCGTCGATTTGTGGCCAAGGAGCCCTATCGGCTGGAGGAGGATCGGGCCACGCTGTTCAAGGGGCTGCTCGCCGCAGGGCTACCGGACTGAAATTGAAGTTTGCTATCGGCAGCGGTGACAACCTGCACTGCACCACCTACCCTGTGGACAGAGCCATAATGTCACCAAGCCCAAAATTAGGGTCACACGATGGAGCGGTTCGGATAATCGCGGGGCTCACCGAAACCGCAATAGGATCAGCAACTTGGGCTCGCTCGGTGCATAGTAGATGTAGCGGAACGATGTCCCAAGGTCCTGCAATTTGTACAGAGCATAGCTACTCGCCGCAAGACGGCCGCAACGATCCCTCAATCGCAGGATATCCGGCGAGATCTGCCGATCATGGAAGGAATAGTTCAACCGTGCCCGATTAACGGCAATCAACCTGCATCCCGAAACAAACCAATTGACACCGGCAGTTCAGCAGCGCTCGGAAATACCTTAGCAACAGTCCGGTCGGGAAGGCGAAGATGCTCAATTAACACGGCCTTGATTATTGCTCGCAGATCGGTCGTAGCGGCAAGATCGGTTCCGCCGCGAAGTTGGCTGGGTGCCAGCCCAGGCCACTGATTGCCGACTCGGCCGCCGGCAACGGCACCGCCCATCAGGAACGTGACGCTGGCCGTCCCGTGATCGGTTCCGCCGTCTGCGTTGAATGGCACTGCACGGCCGAACTCAGTCACGACCAAGACAACTGTTCTGTTCCAGGCCGTTCCAGACGCTTCGGCGAACGAAACGAGCCCGTCTGCCAGGGCCTTCAATGCTCGCGCCAGACGCACGCCCTGGCTGATGTGCGTGTCGAACCCAGGCAATTCGAGCGTTGCGATCCGAGGACCGCCCTCCGTTGCCAGCGCCTGTGCCGCACGGGTCGCCGCGCAAGTGAACCTGGCCGCTTGGCATAAGCTTCGCTGCGCGAGCGGATCTTCCACACATTTCGATCCGCCCACCTGTGCTTGCTCAGGGGAAAGCAGGGCCAAGTCCAGCAGCGGATTGCCCCACGCCAAATCCGATATGAGATCGATGGATCGGTCGGCCGGACCGATCCGCCATGGTTCAGTCCCTAAGGCGAGCGAGGCCAGTCTGGGCCAGCCGGTGAGGCCGTCAAAGTCGCTCCCGAACAAAGCAAATTCCGAGGCTGCATGAGATCTTTCCACTCCCGCAATGGCCGTCCCTGGGACGATCAGCAACTCCCCGGCATTAAAGTAGGACAGAAGCGGCGCCAGTGCTGGATGAAGCGCAAAAAATCCGTCCAGCTTGAGTGTTTCGGTCGCCCCCTCCTCATTCACAAGCGCCTGAGCTTCGCGCAGGGTTAGCAATTCAGGATCCCCAAACGGAGGGATCGCCGCAACGCAATCGAGTCCACCCCGGAGAAATACCAACAGGAGTTTCGGCTCGCATGCCGCCGGTTCAGCCCTTGCCGCGATTGGACGAAGCATGGAGGATAGTAGAATCCCTTGCAGGGCTGCCCTTCGGGTCAGTTGCATTTTGGGTGCTTTGGTGTGGTAGCGTCCGACTTGCCCGCAGTCACGTACGCAACTGTGTCCGCGTCAGGATAGGTACTATCCGTAAGGTCGCCTGGCGACACTGACCCGCGAACCAGCAAACCAGCCAGAATTGGTGCAGCGAATGAAGTTCCCCAACACACATTCTGTTGCGGATTATTTGAATCATCCGACAGCCACAAGGACCGCGCCTCGACGCCAGGTTCTGCAAACGAAGCGCCGAATGCACTGCCTTGCCACAGCTTGTCGGACCACTTCATAGTCATTGGATCATATTTACTGTCAGCCGCAGAAACACTATATATCGCCCCAGGACTGACCGGCGAAGTATACGGTGCAGAATTTGCCGGCGTGAACCCTTCGGCCCACGACCATCCGCCATTGCCATTTGCTCGCTCCGCATTTCCTGCCGCCACAACAATTTGTAGTTTCCGATCCGCCATCAAATGAAATAGCATATCTAACAAAGTTATATCATTGCTGTATCCGCCAGCCCTTGCACTCTCAAGAGAGTTAGCTCCCCAGCTTATGTTTACAACGTCACCAGCTTTGGCGTGATCCAAGACGTATCTTATTGCTTTAACAGGTTGGTCCCAGACGCTTACAGTTACATCATCACCAAATATTTTAATGATATTCAGAGATACCTTAGGGCTAACCCCTGCCAGCCCTGTGTAGTGCGACGATCCATCTTTAAAAGTCCTTCCTCCAATGATACCTGCGACCATGGTTCCGTGTCCCAGCTCATCATCCACGGCCCCCATCACGCAACTGCCTTGCGTACAGTCGACCTTTGTCGCCACATTCAGAAGATTTGAACTGACCGCAACCGGGTCAACTCCGCTGTCTAGCACCCACACCTCGGGGCCGTATGTGCTTTCCACCGGTGACCCGACCACACGGCAGACGTTTGCGGGAACGTCCTGGATAGTGGTGGTGGTATCCTTTTTGATTATCCTCGGATTATTTTTGCATCTAGCTGCGTCAAAGAGGGTAACAGAAAATGGATCTGCAAGTTCAAACCCTTGAGATTCAAGCTCTTTAACTCTTGTTTCCGTAATTTTTAACGTTAAAAAGCTTTTACCTATTTCGGGAAAATCTACCGAAATCACTTCCTTTTTGTCAATTTTCTGAATTTCTGCTTTAAAATCCGCCGAGTTGTTCGAGTTCATAGGCATGTCGCCGTAAGGCGCAACAAATGTCGCGGCGATCTCATTTGCAGGCATCTCGTCTGCCAATGACGATCTCTGAGTGGCAGCCAATGACAACACGCTCACGATAAGAACAGCGCGGAACTGTAGAACGACCACAGCAAGCCTCCTACGTCTACGGAAACAGCATGCCCCCAAAGGCAGTGCGCTGTCTATAAGAACATGAATTGGGCGTCGTTCCACATCGAGAGCTATCTTGCGGTAGCTGCGAAACGCGCATACGCTCACAGATGGTCCTGTGTTGAGAACCATGCGATGCCCAGAGCGAATCTCAGGAAGGGTCGACAAGCGCGGGAAATCGGCGCGGCCATTGTCGAGACGTGGCTCAAACTCCTGCCTACGCCGGCCACCATCTTGTCGGTCGATAGTACGGTTGGAAACCCTCTGAAGATTACAATAAATCGCCAAATGTTCACAGCTGCCGGCCAAAGTATCAACCTTCGCGACAGCGGTGGTAGTACTAAGACTAACCTCAAGGTCGGAACCCCAAGCGCGGTGGCGGACTATAAGCAGCAACTGCCGATATTCCTTGCCGACGGAGCCACTCCTTTTCCAACGGCGGGCGATTTCACGAACGGGTTGGCCTTTTCTAATGTCGGCAGCCCCAGTTCTCATTTGAAAGCCGAACTTACGGCCGTTTTGAACCAAATCGTCGATGGGGTGACGGTGGAACCTGAATTCGACGAGGCGGGCAAAATCTACGTCGTGGTACCGCAGATACCGGAAGACATCCTTATCAGGGCCGACCTGCTCGACTACTTGGAAAAATACCATAGATTTGGACAGGGGCGACATTATCATGACGAGCTTGGCGCGGCGGTGCTGTTTGGCTGCAGGTAGCCGGACTTAGCCCGGCAAGGCGCATCCCTTGGAGCGCCTTATTGCGGTCCGGCTCCAGCTGGTAGGGCTCCTTGGTCGCGAAGCGTAGTACAGAAAATCTAGGGGCGCTTTGCAACGTGTTGAGGGGCTGCGCCATCCTAGCCGCGGGCGGTAGCGCTTTTTGGCTTGGCCATCGGAATTCGAACAATTATGCACTGCCCGTATGCTTCGTCATCTCAGAAGAATTTATCGCCGCTTCATCAACAGCCCCGGGGCTGTTGGCTCTGCAACGTTCATAGTGCTGATGATCTGCTTGCTTCCATTTCGCGGGGAAACAACCTGCAGCGACGGCGCGCATTCCAGCTCAATCGGCAGGCGCGGTGCTTGCTCGCACCACGGCGGCGTCGGCATGCGCGGCGGAACAATACCGCTTGTGCTTAGCTTGGCCGGCGGACTGTTCGTCGGCATCCGGCGGGCGGCCCATGAACGAACTTTTGAGGCGCTCGACAACAAGTTATCGACGCAGTCGACAGTGCCTTGAAACATGGCTTCTCCCAGCAATCGGCAACGGGGGGTCTTTGGCCAATGACAAGATCGCGACCGCCAACAGTCGCCGATCGGCCGAGTATGTCCGCGATCAGTTGAAGCGGGCAGACAAGCGGCGCCGAGAACAACAGCGGTCGTAGCTTGGCACCGGACGGTAGACGCATTGGCAGACATTGTTGACATTTTCGGTCTTCCGCTTCCGGCCAACATCAGACGTACCATAGCCTTGGTGCTCAGCGTCGGCTCATGGCGCGACCACGACCTCCAGCGCGGTCAACCGCAATGTCTGCTTCCTGGCCGAGATAAAGTTCGCCTCTATGGCCGACATGAGGCGCGAAGCACACCTAGACTAGCGTCGGTCGGTGCCCAACACGATCCGCGACGCAGCGCGTGCCCCATACCCGCCGATTGCGTACCTCGGCCCTGCACCTATTCTGCACCTAGACGACTATGGCAGCCATTCGCTCTCGCAAAGGCCTTACGCCAAATAATTGATTTTACTGCGCAAACGGTTCGCCGCGACACTCCGTCGCATGGTAGACAAACCCCTTTTTGAGAGTCGCGCGTACCACAGGCAAGGCCGCGCTACCGCGTTACGCTCGAGACGCTGCAGAGCATGTTCCTTCGAGCATGAAGGTCAGACCGCTGAACATGCGCTTGATAGTGACCAGCCGGTCGAGACCGGCGCGGCATCGATCTGGCGCCCGTGCTATTCGAGTTGATCCTGTGGGCCGCCCAGCATGAAGAGACCGCCGCCCCCGCCGGAGGCGGTCTTCGCGATGGAGCGTGACCGAGTCGGCTATATCGCGACCATCCGCAAGCTTGGGCGGAATCGGCCGCGTGAGCGGATGGGTCCCGAACACATCGACGAGCGTGAAGTGGTGGCTTATGCCCCGCCATCCCGGCCATGTTTGCGAAATCCTGCCCTTTCGCAGAGGCGGTCGTAATAGAGCTCGATATGGTCGAGCTGTGGTTTCTCGCCTGGCAGCGACCGCCAGCGATGAACGGAGAGCCCGATCGGGATATCGGCGAGCGTGAAATCGGGACCGCAGATAAAGCCGCCCGATTTGGCGAGTTCGCCATCGACGATTGCGACCATGCGCGAGAATGCAGCAATCGACCGTTCGATCTCGGCGGGATCCTGATGCTCTGGATTCTTTCGCACCAGCCCTTGGAAGGCGACTCGCCAACTATTGTTGAAATCCGACACCTGCCAATCCATCCACATCTCAACACGAGCGCGCGCGGCCGGGTCGCCGGGCAGCAAGTCGTACCGATCTCGGCTCGCTGCGAGATAGCGGATAATCGCGTTGGATTCCCAGACGATTGTCCCCGCGTCGTCGATCACCGGCACCATCGCGACGGGATTGAGCGCCCGAAACAACGGTTCGCTTATCGACCGGTGAGATCCACCCCAACCCTCAGGTTCGAATGCGAGGTCGAGCTCGGCGCATGCCCAGAGCACCTTGCGGACATTGATCGAGCCCGCATAGCCATAGATTCTCAGCATCGGATGTCCGCCCGGCCTTCGAGATAGAAGGCACAGGAACCCTCGAGCTCCACGCGGTCGCCGAGGACGCGGCATAGCAGCTCGCCACCGCGAGCCGAGGCCTGGAAGGCGCGCAAGCTCGTCTTGCCGAGCCGGGCCGCCCAGTAGGGCGCAAGTGCGCAGTGCGCGCCGCCAGTGACCGGGTCCTCGGGAATGCCCTTGGCGGGTGCGAAATAGCGGCTGACACAGTCATAGCCGTCGTCGCCCGGCGCGGTAAGAATCAGGCCGCCCCGGTCGAGCCGTGCAATCGCGGCGAGATCGGGCGCCAGTTGCCGAACGTGATCCGCAGTCTCCAGCGGCGCCAGATAGTTGAACTGATCTACGAGCACCTCGACCGGAAACCGCCCAAGTGCGGCGGCCATCGTGTCAGGGATCGTCGTCTGTATCATCGGCCGGGCTGGAAAGTTCATCACATAACCCGTTTCCGCGCGGGAGACGGTGAGCGGGCCGCTTGCCGAATGGAAAATCACCGAGCGGCGCTCGGGCGCGAGTCGCTCCATGACAACCGCAGCGCTCGCGAGCGTGGCATGCCCGCACAGCGGCACCTCCACCGTCGGCGTGAACCAGCGCAAGTGAAAGTCCGGGCCGTCCGGCACGAGAAAGGCCGTCTCGGCGAGATTATTCTCACTGGCGATCGCCTGCAGATGCTCATCAGCTGCGAAGGCGTCGAGGACCATCACGGCGGCCGGATTACCGGCGAAGCGGCGGCTGGCAAAGGCATCGACTTGGTATAGCGGGACGAACATATCTGCTCCACACATTGAGATCATAACAATCGTCCGATTGACTAGAGAGTCAATTCTATTAATGTCCCTATGACAATATGAGGCAATCATGATGACCCGCTGGAGCCCGGTACTCGATCGCTCGGATGCAGCGCCGCTCTATCGTCAGCTCGTCGATGCGATGGCGGCGGATATCGCGAACGGTCGCCTCCCTGCCGACGCGAGGCTTCCGCCGCATCGCGAGCTCGCCCATGCGCTCTCGATCAGTGTCGGCGCCGTCACGCGCGCCTATGGCGAAGCGACCGAGCGCGGGCTTATTGCGGGTCATGTTGGACGCGGCACCTTCGTCATCGACCGGTCGCCGGCAACCGCCGACACGGGACCTATCGACCTCACCATCAATCTTGCGCCGATCAATGCGAACGACGCCGTGCGCGAGGCTCTGAGCGCGCTGCGCCGGCGGCCAGCGTTGGTCGACCGGTTGGGCTATCAGTCGACTTGCGGGCTTAACCGCGACAGGCAGGCAGCCGCCGCCTGGCTCACCCGGACAGCCAATCTTCAGCGCATGGAATGGCAAACGGTGATCTGCTGCTCGGGCGCGCAGAATGCGATGGCGATCGCGCTAACGGCGCTCTGCGCACCTGGCGATCCGGTCTTGTGCGAAGCCGCGACCTTCCCCGGGGCGAAGGCGCTGGCTAGCCAGTTGGGCCATCCCCTCCGCGGCGTGGAGATGGATGCCGAAGGCGCAACCCCGCAAGCGCTGGACAGGGCCGCCGCAGAAACCGGCGCGCGCCTGTTCTACACGTTACCGACGCTGCAGAACCCGACTGCACGGACGATGGGACTGGAACGGCGCGCCGAAATCGTCCGGGTGGCGCGCGCACGCGGGCTCTGGCTCATCGAGGATGATGTCTATGCGCCCTATGCGCGCCATCTCGACGTGCCGCCGCTCGCGGCGCTCGCGCCCGAGCGCACGATTTATGTCAGTTCCTTGTCGAAGATCGTCTCACCGGGGCTTCGTGCCGGGTTCCTCGTCGCGCCAACAGGCGAGGTGTTCGACCGCTGCGCGCGGGCGATGCGGGCGTTGATGCATTCGCCGGCGGGGATCAACAGTGCGGTAACGACGCAGTTGATCGAGAGCGGCCGCGCTGACGAGATTGCAAGCGCAGCCATGGCCGAAACGCGTGTGCGGACGACGCGCGCGCTCGCGGTGCTTGGCGATGTGATCGAAAAACCGCGATCGGACGCCAGCCTGCATGTGTGGCTGCCGATGCCAGAGATCAATGCTGAGCGTGCAGCCGCTCGCGCGTCTTACGCTGGCATCCGGCTCACTTCACCAGCGGCATTCGCCGTTGCGAGCGGCGCCGTGGAGAGCGGCCTGCGTCTATGTGTCGGCAGTGTGGCTAGTGGCCTGGTGCTCGAGCGCGCGCTGATCGTGCTCAGGGGCATTTTGATGGATGAGCACGCCGATCACGAGCACGGCGTAATCTGAGCTCGCCGCGTCGCCAATGAGGGGCGCCGACAAGTGGAGGACCTTAAGGTAGAACTTGTGGAGCTGGACATGTTGCTCGGCCTCTTCGAGCCCCAGCAGCAATTGATCCTCGGGAAGCGTCTCAGCTCTTCGACCGAAGCGGTGACGTTGCAATTCCTTGATGATCTGGACCAGGCGGGCGTTCTCGACGTCGCGTGCCAGGATCATCGCCTTCAGCGCGTCCGGATCGTCGGGAAGCTGGTCTGCAGTCATTGCCATCACCGGCCCGCACAGCGGAATCCAGGCTGATTCACTTCGTCGCGGGTCAGCCTGCCTGGGCTGGAACGCGGGTCCGGCGCGCCCCGTGGACCCGCCGCCAGTCCAGCCCTTCCAATAGCGCCGACAGTTGCGCGGCCGTCAGCCGCATCATGCCGTCATGCACTTTCGGCCAGCGGAACTCCCCATCCTCCAGACGCTTGGCAAGACATTCTGCGAATCGAACCCAAGAGCGCAGCTCGGTTCATCCGCGATCATCAGCAGTTCAAGTAACCCCCACCCTGCGGTCACCTCGCTGGCGTCCACAAGCCGGGCAAGGAAAATGGCGTATCGGCGGGTAATCTTGACCCGACCGCCAGGCTTTCTCGGTGTCAATGACGACGCAATCTTGGTGCACCCCTGTCCAAGCGAGAGGTGTTCATGACGGTGTAAGGTTGAATGTGACTGCCGAGTGGTCGCTAAAGCCATGGCTACGAAATTGATCGTCAACCACCGAATCGATCAGCGATAAAGTCGATGAAGCTTCGCAGCTTCGGCGACATGTAGTGGTCCCGAAGATAGACAATCTGCATGGGCCGGCTCGGGAGTTCATAGTTCGGCAACAACCGGATCAGGCGGCCGGCGGTGACATCCTCGGCTAGCAGAACTTCCGGCTGCATAACGACGCCGAGGCCGTTCAGGGCTGCGACCCGTATCGCCTGACCATTGTTCACCTGGATCATGCCGGAAACGCGAACACGTGAGGTTCCCTCCTCGCCGATCATGCGCCAGGCCGATTCGGCGGAATAACGGAACGCTACACAACGATGGCCCGCAAGGTCCGCGGGGCGGTGCGGCTCACCGTGTTTCGCGATGTAATCCGGCGAGGCGCAGATCATCATCCGATAAGGCATCAGCGGCCGGGCAATCAAACCGGAGTCTGGGAGGGAGCCTATGCGAATCGCTGCCTCGACACCTTCCTCGATCAGATCGACAGTGCGATCGCACAAAGTGATGTCGAGTTCAACTTCAGGATAGCGCGCGGTGTAGTCCCCCAGCACGGGCATCAGGCCCTCCGCGCCAAACGAGACCGGAGCAGTCACGCGCAACCGTCCGCGCGGGACGATATGGTTGGCGAGTGCGTGGGCGTCCACTTCGGCGACCAGCCGGAGGATTTCCAGACAGCGTTCATAATAGACCCGACCAAAATCGGTGAGGCTCTGGCGGCGGGTCGTCCGGTGGACGAGACTCGTGCCCAATCGCTTTTCGAGTGCGTGTAGATGGTTGCCAACCATGGTCGGCGACATGCCGGACGCGGTGGCCGCCGCAGTTAGGTTTCCCTTTTCGACGATCTGCACGAAAACGGACATGCTGCCGTATAGATCCATTAAACAGTCCTGCTTCGTAGTGTTCTCATAATTGGCGATATTATAATGGCTTCATGATTAATCTATTTGTCCATTCAACGGAATGCCTCTCGGCGAGGCCTTCCTGGAGCTGATGAGGCGCATCGCTCTTGAATGGAGACATCGACACATGAGAACGACAGGCGAAACCGAAACGGCAGGCATGAAGCGGTTCGTGTCCAAGATCGCGATCGTAACGGGCGGCGGAACTGGCATGGGCAAGGCGGCGGCGCTGCGGCTTGGCCGGGAGGGCGCCAATGTTGTCGTTGCGGGGCGCCGGATAGGAGAACTCAATCCCGTCGTTGACGAGGTCGTCTCGCAGGGCGGGAAGGCGCTGGCGACACCGGCCGATGATTCCGTTCCCGAGCAGGCCGAGGCGCTTGTCGATAAGGCGCTCGAACCCTTCGGCAGCCTGGATGTCATCTGGAACAATGCCGGCGTGCTGGGCGCCTTCATGCCGGCGCACAAATTGCCGTTCGATGAATTCGACAGGCTGATCTCGATCAACCTTCGCGGCGTGTTCGCCTGCCTAAATACGAGATCGCGGCGATGCTGGATCGCGGCGTTCATGGCGCCATCATCAACACGTCGTCGTGGAGCGCGCATGGCTCGATCCACGGAATTGCAGCCTGTGCCGCGAGCAAAGGCGCGCTCGACGCGATGGCACGAACGGTGGACGTAGAGGTCGGAGACCGGAATATCCGCACCAACAATGTCAGCCCGGCATCATCGCGACGCAATGTGCCGGGCGGCGCTCGGCGACGACGACGCGATGCGGCCGTTCGCGCTACACACACCTGTACGACGTGTTGGTGAATCCAGGGATGTCGCCGATGTCGTCCTCTGGCTGTTGTCCAGCGATGCGCGCTTCGTGACAGGACAAAGCATTCTGGTGGAGGGCGGCTACACGCTTGGAGGCCAGCGTCCTTGGCTGAACAAGGCGATCACTCAGCACGCTTAATCGTTTGTCGCTCGCATCAGGCGCCACGTTGACGGGTTGCCTGTCAATCAAGAAACAAGACGCAGCCTGTTCTGCGAACACACCTGACGTCGGCATGGAGCCGCACGGCACGCACCCAAGAGAGAGACTCATGAAAGCCATTGAACTCACTGAACCTTCGCTTGATGCATTTCGCCCGGTTGTTCTGCCTGATCCCGTGCCAGGTCCGGGTGAGGTACTGATTCGGCTGCGCGCCGCCACCCTGAACTATCTGGATATCGCCATCGCCATCGGCAACTTTCCGGTTCCCCGTTTTCCACTGATCCCGGTGGCCGATGGCGCTGGCGAGGTGGCGGTGGTCGGCACAAATGTCTCCGCCTTCAAGGCCGGGGATCGCGTCATTCCGCATTTCATGCCGCGCTGGCAGGGTGGTCCGATCTCGCCCGCCAATGTCGCCGGCATGCGCGGCATTTCTCTCCCCGGCTCGCTGGCCGAATATGTGGTGATGCCCGAGACCGGCATTGTGGCCTTACCGTCTCATCTGGATTTCGCTCAAGGCGCGGCCCTGCCGATTGCCGGCACGACGGCCTGGAACGCGGTCCGCTCGGCGGAGCTTCGACCAGGTTCGACTGTGGTCATCCTTGGCACGGGCGGCGTCAGCATCTTTGCGCTGCAATTCGCCAAGGCGTCGGGCGCCACAGCGATAGTTACCTCATCGTCCGACGAAAAGCTGGAGCGGGCGAAGCAGCTTGGCGCTGACCTTCTCGTCAACTACCGTTCGACACCGGAATGGGATGACCAAGTGCTGCGACTCACCGATGGACGCGGCGCGGATCTCGTTGTCGATACGGTAGGCGAAGCGACATTCGCCCGGTCCCTGAAAGCAGCAGCCTTCGGCGGCACAGTATTCACCGTCGGTTTTCTTACGGGTACTGCGGCATCCATTGATCTGTTCTCGATCATCGGCAAGGCGCTCAAGGTCGTGGGCAACAATACCGGCTCCGTTGCCGATCTTACCGAGGCCGCACGCGCCATCACCGCGCAGCGCATCGCGCCGGTTCTCGGCCAGACGTTCGACGTCGCCGAAACCAGCGTTGCCTTTTCCAGATTTGCGGCGGGCGGCCAGCATTTCGGCAAGATCGCTATAGTGCAATAGCCGGATTGTCAGGTCATCGGTGTCCGCCTGCCGGTGTCCGGCCTCAACATCCGGACAACAGACATAGGAGATCTGGGTATGCCACGAAATGCGCGATCATTCACAAGGTCGAAAGCGATCGAGGACACCTACGGATTTGCATGTGAAGGGGCGCGCGTTGCCCTGGTTCGGGAGCTGAGTATGCTCCTCAGCGACAGGTATCCGCCCCACGCGCTTACTAGCCCGAGGAACACTGAAAGCAGCGCTACAACAGCTTTTGGCGGCTGGGACTCGATTGCTGCCAGCCCTCGAAACATATCCAAGTCCCGTATGTCGCGATCAAAATGCACCCGACAAGGTTTACGGCAATTCCTATGCGGGCGAGCCGGAATACGACAGTTTGGTCTCTCGGCCACGGGCATTTACAACTGTACGTGGCGAAATGCCGAGGGTGCTTGTCGCCAAACTCGGCCAGGATGGGCACGACTGCGGCGCCAAGGTAATCGCATTGGGACATCTGCTTCGACGACGGCATCGGGCCGTTCTTCCAGACGTCGGACGAGGCGGCAACTCTTTCATCTCGCCGACAGAATGCGCTCGAGTGCTCCAGCGAACTTCAGAATAATGTTTTCGCCTTGGTGGCGTCCGACAATCTGAAGGCTCGGAGACAGAGACGCGGCATCGACGTTGATAGGCATCGCAAGCGCAGGATGTCCGGTGTGATCGAAAAGGCATGTCTGTCTGACCAGTGCCATCGTAAAGTCGTAAGACTTGTCCGAGACTATCAGTTCTTTCGCATCGCGTCGCGGACGTGACACCGAGAGCGTCGGCGTCAGTATGACATCGACCTCCTCCAACAGGCGATTGACCTGGCTGGCAAATCGAACCCTCTTCTCAGATGCATTGACATAATTACCCACCGGCGCGCCTCGAAGAGCCGCAGCAAACCAGCTTTGGGCAATCGTCGGGTAGCTCCCAATATGATCCTTGAAATTGGCGTAGTGGTACGCGGCTCCCTCCACAAAGAAGATGCGTCCGTGCATCTCGGAAATCTCGTCGAGATTGGGAAGTTGAACCTCCTGGCATTCTACCCCATTTGTTTTCAGGAGTTCAAGGATTTGAGCAAAAGCATCCTCTTGCGTCAGCTTCGTGCAGCCAAACGGGATCGAACCCGATCTTTCGTACTGGCGCGTCGTCTCTGCCCTCGTCATCGCGAAGCGCGCCCCATGCTGCGGCCCAAGACACGCGGCAAAGCATTTCGCAATTCGGCAGCGGCTAACTACTCGTCCTCCGAACCTTCGAGTAGGCTTGATTCCAAAGATAATCGGCGCCCTGCCCGGCATAGCTGTTGGCGACGAAGATCGCACGGGTGTCCTGCTTCAGCACCTTTAGCCAGTTGTCGATGGATGGCTGACCTGAATCCTGCCTCGATGCCAAGCCAGGTGCGCAGGATGGCGCTGCCCAACTCCGCTATAATATTTTTCAAACGCGTATTGCTCGTCTCCGAAGCGTTTGCCGACCGTCCGGCCGCACAGCTTCTCATGAGCGGTGGCGTGAATAAGCTCGTGCATGAGGTCTGCAAGTAGGGCTCGTCGGCGACAAGCGCCAATGAACTCAGTGTGAAAGTCCCATTTCACACTGTCGGGCTTTTCCATGGATTCTGACGTCAACTTTTGGGGCGATTGCGGACCGGCCGTCTTAGGCGGGAATACAGGAGAGCGGACATTCAGGTCGTCGCAAACATCGTCGTGGCCTGACCCAGTGCTGTAAGATGACCTGCGATACGAAAGTCTCGACAGGTGGAATGTTGCCACTCAGTCGTCGGTCCCGCGATTTTTCATTTGGCCAAGGATGGCTGCTGTCCTGTTGGACGCGTAATGCTAAACGCGACTATAGGTAAGAAGGCCCTCGGGTGGGGGCGACCGTATGAGGAACTCCGTCATGCACAGACTGCGGAACAAAGCTACGCTGATCACCGGCGGCACCAGCGGCATCGGGCTCGCAACAGCACGCCGCTTTCTCGAGGAAGGTGCTCGCGTTGCGATCACCGGCACCAACGAGGGCCGTCTGGAAGAAGCCCGCAAGACTCTCGGTGACAATGTGCTCATCATCGCTGCCGATGCGGGCAGCGTTGCCGCCCAGGAAGATATCGCCCGACAGCTGGGAGCGGCATTCGGCAAGCTCGATGCTGTCTTCGTCAACGCTGGCATCGTTGACTTGCGTCCGCTTGCCGACTGGAGCGAGGCGGCCTTTGACCGGAGCGTTGCCATCGATCTGAAAGGACCTTACTTCCTGGTCAAGGCCTTGGTCCCGCTCCTTTCGAATCCGGCTTCCATCATTCTCAGCGGCTCCGTCAACGCACACATGGGAATGGCTGGAACGCACGTCTATTCGTTAGCAAAAGCCGGAATGATTTCATTGGCGCGAACGCTCTCTGGTGAGCTGATAGGGCGCGGCATCCGCGCCAATGTGATCAGCCCGGGCCCGATAGACACGCCGCTCAACGACAAGCTTGGTCTGGGTCCGGCGGAAACGAAGGCTCGGGCGAACGCTGTCGTCGGGATGGTCCCGGCAGGCCGCTTTGGGACGGCCGAGGAAATTGCCAATGCGGTGGTGTTTCTGGCGTCCGACGAATGCCGTTTCATGGTCGGTTCTGAAATGCTAATCGATGGCGGCATGAACATCATGTGAGAACTCGGCCCAGCGATGGGTCTCGAACTGCGGCTCACGCCAACTCGGTAGTGGCGAGAGGGCGCCAAGGCAGATCACTTTGTGGGGCAAGGCTTCTCGAACGCCCAGTCTTTCCAGCCTGCCGATCCATCCTGCTGGGCAAGTTCGAGATTGCGCGCGAAGCTGCCATTCGCGCCAACACTGGCACAGTCCGCAAGTGGCGCCACCACGACCTCCAGCGCCGTCGCCTGCGATGTCAGCTTTCAGGAACGGCAAAGCGGATCTGTACGGCGCAAAGCAGCCATGCCGCCGTCGCGTGTGAGACTCTGCTTCGGGTCACAAGCAGAACAGCAGCCCCCTACGGCTCGTCCCTCACATCGCGCAAATTAGACACAACGCGGCGGTTCTGCGACCTGCAGGCGGTGTCGGGGCACTCGCGGACGAGCCTGTCCTTGCCGTAGCCCTTGGCCCACATGCGGTTGCGGTCTATGCCGCCGGCGGCGAGGTAGTCCATCACCGCATCGGCGCGCTGCTGCGACAGCGCCGTTTCCTTTGCGCCGGGATCGTCGGCAAAACCCTGCAGCTTGAGCAGCCAGCGCGGATGCTTTGCCAACCAAGCGATCTGGGTGTCGAGGGTGGCCTTGGCGACGGAATCGAGCGCGGCCGAACCTTGCGTGAAATAGGTGCGGCGGCCGACATTGAGGATAAAATCCTCCTCGCTGCCCGGCTGCACGTTCTGGAAGCCGGCAACCTCGGTGTTGGTGACGTCGGGTGTGGGAGGGGCCAGCGTGTTGCTGGTCGAGCAGGATGCGGCCAGCAGCAGCAGGCCTGCGGCGAGCAGCCGGCGCGTGTTTTCAATGATGCGGTTCATGAGGCGCCAATCATTCGACAGTGGTGGAAGCGGGCGCCTGGTCGGCGATGTGCGGCAGGACCTGCACCGCGGTGCCGATCGGGCAGCGCTGGTAGAGGTCGATGATGTCTTCCGGGAACATGCGGATGCAGCCGCTGGAAGCGTCGGTGCCGATGCTCCATGGCTCCAGCGTGCCATGCAGGCGGTAGCCGGTGTCGGCGCCGTCGCGGTGCAGATAGAGCGCGCGCGGCCCGAGCGGATTGTTGGACGCGCCGCCTGCGATCATGTCCGGTAGCTCCGGCCTGCGCTTGCGCATTTCGGGAGGCGGGACCCAGTCCGGCCACAGCGCGCGGCGGTCGATCGTCGCGCGGCCGTACCATTTGAAGCCGTCCTTGCCGACGCCGACGCCGTAGCGGATGGCGGTCTTGTTTTCCATGATGACGTAGAGGAAATGGTGGCGGGTATCGACCACGACGGTGCCGACCGGCTCGCTACTGAAATACTTGACGATCTGGCGATGCCATCTCTTGTCGATCTTGGCGAAGTTGGTCTTGCGATAGACAAAATTGTTGTCGCTGGCGGTACCGGCGAAAAAGGATTTTGCCGCCGCTGCTTGAGCAATATTGCCGGTTGCACCCATCGCGACCAGCGCCAGGCCGCCGAGCAGGACACCCCTGCGTGATAAAACCATCGGCAATATTCCCCCTCATGCCAAAAGCCTGGCGGACCATAGTTGAGAATTACTTCGCCTCAAAGTGGAAAATGCTGCGTTGCTTCAGTCCGCCGTGTCCGGACATTCGTCATTGCCGGGTTCGGGCGGGTAGACCGGTGATCGGCAGATTGCTCGACGAGCGTGGATACAGGTGGGTTGCGGTCGACCTCGACGCCAAAAATGTAGAGCGGTCCCGGAAAGAACGTCTACCGGTCTTTTCGGCAACGCTTCGCAGGAGGAGATGGTGGCCGCCGCGAAAATTGACAGCGCAAAGGCCCTGGTGATCACTCTGGACGACCCCCGAGGCAGCCAAATCGGACCTTGCGGCGCTGAGACGCAAACTGCCCGACCTCCCGTCAGATGCGATGGCGGAGCGCCTCAACGATCACCGCCATCGCAGGCGAGAGCTGTCGCCTGCTCGGGTAGTAGAGGTGATAGCCCGCAAACGGCGGACTCCAGTCGTCAAGCACGAGCCTAAGGCATCCCTTGGCGATGTGCTGGCTGACGAGGTTTTCCGGGACATAGGCGATCCCGAAACCGCTTATCGCAGCCTCGATCATGGGAATGGACGAATTGAAGGTGAGTTGGCCTTCCACCCGCACACGAAGGTCGCGGCCATCCCTGGCGAATTCCCAGGCATATAATCCGCCGAACGTCGCCTGCCGCATACTGATGCAGTCATGGTCGACCAGATCCTGGGGTGCGGTCGGAACCGGATGGCGAGAAAAGTACTCGGGAGAAGCCACGGCCACGAGCCGCCAATCCGGCCCGATGCGCACTGCGATCATATCCCTGTCGATGCTCTCACCAAGCCGCACGCCTGCGTCGAAGCGCTCTTCCACAATGTTCTTCAAGCCGTTGTCGCTGTAGAGCTCGACGCACACGTCAGGATAGTCGCCGAGCAAGGGCTGCAGCTTCGGCCAGACGGTCGTCTGGAGCGCATGGTCGGACAGCGTGATACGGACCGTTCCGGAGGGTTTGTCGCGAAAGGCCACCAGGCTTGCGAGGTCGGCTTCGATTTCCTCGAAGCGGGGAACAAGAGATTGGAAAAGTCGCTCGCCGGCCTCGGTCGGTGCGACGCTCCGCGTCGTACGTGTCAGCAGGCGGACGCCAAGACGAGCTTCAAGCTCCTTGATTGTCGAACTCAGGGTCGACTGCGAGGTTCCGAGCCTGGCCGCCGCCTTGGTGAAGCTGCGCTCCCGCGCGACCGCCACGAACCATAGCAGATCCTTCATGCCATCGCGCTGCATAGGGCACCTCCGGTCGGACATTTATATCATGAGCAGATAAGTCCATGCGAATTACTTGGTCTAATAGAATGGGTTCCTCTGCAATATCTTCCGGCATGGCGACGGGGATGGGCGGCTGATCCGCCCCAGTCGCCTTGCAAGGATGCCAATCATGGAGACGACCTACGACACAAGGCTTGTCGAAGACCGCGCCGCATGGGGCGCGGTGTTGTCGATGGCGCTGTGTGTTTTCGTGCTCATCGCGTCGGAATTCATGCCGGTCAGCCTGCTGTCGCCGCTAGCGGCCGATCTCGGCATCACCGAGGGCCGCACGGGACAGGCGATCTCGATTTCGGGCGCTTTCGCCGTCGTGACCAGCCTGCTGGTCGCCGGCCTCACGCGCCGGATCGACCGCCGACTGGTCGTGACCGGCTTTACCCTTTTCCTGATCGTGTCCGGGCTCGCTGTCACCTTCGCGCCGAACTACGCGTTCCTCATGGTCGGCCGGGCGCTGCTCGGCATTGCGATCGGCGGGTTCTGGTCGATGTCGACCGCGATCGTCATGCGCCTCGTGCCGCAAGACATGGTTCCGAAGGGTCTCGCCATGCTAAACGCTGGCAATGCCATTGCGGCCACCATCGCCGCGCCGCTGGGCAGTTTTCTTGGCGCCTATGTCGGCTGGCGCGGCGCTTTCTTCCTCTTCGTGCCGCTTGGGCTCCTGGCGCTGGTCTGGCAGTGGACAAGCCTGCCGGGGCTGCCCCCGCGCCGGAGGAAGCGTCCTGGCAATCCGCTGGCGCTCCTCGGCCGTCTTCCTGTCGCCACCGGCATGGCGTCAATCATGATGCTGTTCATGGGTCAGTTCGCGCTCTTCACCTATCTGAGGCCCTTCCTCGCGAGCGTCACCCGGCTCGACATCGCTGCCCTCTCGGCGGTCCTGCTGGCGATGGGGCTGGCGGGGGTGCTCGGCACATGGTGCGTCGGCCGGCTTTTGCGCACGCGCCTGTTCGGCATCCTCGTCGTCATCCCGCTGGTCATGGCTGCGCTGGCCGCTGCGCTCATCGCCCTCGGTGCCTTGCCGGTTCCCACAGCGCTGCTGCTCGTTGCCTGGGGCTTCTTCGGCACGGCCGCGCCCGTTGGCTGGGGCACGTGGCTCAGCAGGACGTTGCCGGACGACGCAGAGGCCGGCGGCGGGCTGCAGGTGGCGGTTATCCAGCTCGCCATTACAGGCGGCGCCGCGATCGGCGGCACGCTCTTCGATACGATCGGCTGGTGGGGTGCATTCACTTTCGGCGCGGTGCTGCTCTGCGGATCGGCGCTCGCCGCCTTTGCCGCATCGCATATGGCCCGGAGGTCTTTGCCATGACCATCGAGCGTGCGCCGCTTAGCCGCCGGACATTGCTCGGCGCCGCGCTCGCGGTGGCGGCCCTGCCTCGCGCAGCCGCCGGCCAAGAAGGCGAAGCCTCAGTCAGCCAGGAGCCCACTGACATGAAGATCAGGATGATTTTCAACGGCCGCACCATGACCGCCACGCTCTACGACAATCCGTCGGCGCGCGACTTCTTCTCCATGCTGCCGCTCGACCTCAAGATCGAGGACTACGCGCATAACGAGAAGATCGCCTATCTGCCGCGCAAGCTGACTGAGGAGGGAAGCGGTCCGTTCGCCAACGAGCAGGCCTATGACCTGTGTTATTTCATGCCCTGGGGCAACCTGGCCATGTTCTACGCCGACTATCGCCATCCCGGGCTGATCAGGCTCGGCCGCTTCGACGAGGGCGAGCAGGCCCTGCACACTCGCGGCGAGTTCCCGCTTCGCATCGAACGCATTTGAGGACACAAGGACATCACCATGGACATTCTTCGCGCTGGCACGAGGCCTTCCGGCAAGGGGCCACCTGACTGGTTCACCGGCACGGTGCGGATCGATCCGCTCTTCAATCCCTTCGATGCCGGGCGGGTCCAAGGCGCACAGGTGACCTTCGAGCCCGGCGCCCGCACCGCCTGGCACACGCATCCGCTCGGCCAGACGCTGATCGTCGTCTCCGGCCTTGGCCGCGTGCAGCGCGAGGGTGGCCCGGTCGAAGAAATCCGGCCGGGGGACGTCGTCTGGTTCGCGCCCGGCGAAAAGCACTGGCACGGCGCGTCGCCTCAGACCGCCATGACCCACATTGCCCTCCAGGAGGTCAAAGACGGCAAGGTCGTGGACTGGCTGGAACATGTCAGCGACGCCGACTACGGCGCCTGATCTTCTCCACTCGAAAGGAACCAAAATGCTCGCAACTGTTCTTCACAAACCGGGCGACATCCGCTGCGAGGAAATCGCCGATCCGAAAATCATGCAGCCAAAGGACGCCATCATCAAGCTCTCGGCAAGCTGCATCTGCGGCTCGGACCTGTGGCCCTATCGCGGGCTGCAGCCGGTCGACGGCCCGATGCATATGGGCCACGAATATTGTGGCATCGTCGTCGAGGTCGGCGCAGAGGTGCGCACGGTCCGTCCCGGCCAGTTCGTCGTCGGCTCGTTCTGTCTCTCCGACAATACCTGCCCGCACTGCCGCTTCGGCTTCCAGTCGTCCTGCGTGCAACGCGAATTCATGACGGGCGCGCAGGCGCCTTACGCCCGCGTGCCCTTGGCGGATGGCACACTGGTCGCCACCGCCGAGGTGCCGCCGGCCGAACTCATCCCCGACCTGCTGGCCGTGTCCGATGTGCTCGGCACTGGCTGGTATGCGGCCGACGCAGCCGAGGTCCGAGAAGGATCGACAGTGGTGGTGGTCGGCGACGGTGCGGTCGGCCTGATGGGCGTGCTTGCGGCCAAGGAGATGGGCGCCGAGCGCATCATCGCAATGAGCCGGCACGTCAGCCGCCAAAAACTCGCCCGCGAGTTTGGCGCCACCGACATTGTGGCCGAGCGTGGCGAGGAAGGCGTCGCGCGCATCAAGGAGCTCACCAAGGACGTCGGCGCGGACTCCGTCCTGGAATGCGTCGGCACGGCGGAATCCTTCGACCAGGCGCTGGCCTGCTCTCGCCCCGGCGGCACCATCGGCTATGTCGGGGTGCCGCACGGCGTGAGCTTCGACGGCCAAAAACTATTCTTCGGCCAGAAGCGCATGTTGGGCGGCCCGGCGCCGGTGCGCCGCTTCCTGCCCGACCTTATGGACCGTGTGCTGCAAGGTCGGATCAAGCCCGGCAAGGTCTTCGACCTCAAGCTGCCGTTGGCCGAGGTCGCTGAAGGCTACCGCGCCATGGACGAGCGGCGCGCCATCAAGGTCATGCTTTCGGTGTGAGCGAAGATTGGGCGGACGGCCTGTTCGCACCCACAAATCAGAAAAGGAACAACGCATATGACGACGAGATTGAAGATCGCCGCCCTCGCGTTTTCAGTTATCACGCCGGCTTTCGCCCAAGAGTCCCCGATCATTGGCGCATGGCGCATGAGGTCGCTCGAAGCCGGTGCCGATGGAAACCTCAAGCCCGTGCCATATTCCGGCCAGCTCATCTTCACCGAGGCCGGCACCCTCTCGGTGCAGGCCCAGAACCCCGACGCCAAGGCGCCGGACACGCCTTACACAGCGAATGGCTACGAAGCCTATTACGGGCCGGTCGCCATCAACGACCAGGACAAGACCTTCGTCATCACGATCGAGTCCTCCCTGGTCCGCAACCTTGTCGGGAAGAGCATGAAACGCAAATTCGAAGTCTCGGGCAACAAACTGGTCCTCACCCCGGACAATCCGGCCGAAGGCTGGCGCGTAACCTACGAACGTTACTGATCGGAACAGCCCGACTGTCAACATGTCACCGGTGGCCACAATGGCGCGGACTTCAGACCGAAATGGCGCGACAGCGGAACTGGTGCCAATCATGGCGGCTGTCTTCGCCGGCTTCCTCCTGATCGGCTTGGCGCTACCCGTCCTGCCGCTGCATCTTCACCAGCAGCTCGGCTTCGGCCCCTTCGCAGTCGGGCTGGTGACGGGCAGCCAGTTCGTCGCCTCGATGCTGTCGCGCATTGGAGCCGGAAATTATGCCGATGGGCGCGGCGGCAAGCGGGCCGTCGTCGTCGGCCTCATTGCCGCTGCCCTGGCGGGGTTCATTTACCTCGGCTCGCTGGCATTGCTCGACCGGCCGGTAGCGTCCGCATCGGCGCTCTTCGCCGGCCGGGCGGTACTGGGCGCGTCTGAGAGCTTCATCATCACCGGCGGCGTCGCCTGGGGCCTTTCCCTTGCGGGCGGACAGAACTCCGGAAAGGTCATAGCCTGGGTGGGCATGGCGATGTTTGCGGCGCTCGCGCTAGGCGCGCCGATCGGATCTGCGCTTTACGCGGCGAGCGGCTTCGCCGCGATCGCACTCGCGACGGTCGGCCTGCCGCTTGCGACGCTGCTTGCCATCCTGCCTATGCGCGGCACCAGCCTCGCCGCGAGCGCCGCGCGACAGTCATGGGCGAGCGTGGCGCAAGCGGTCTGGCTTCCCGGCGTCGGAGCTGCTTTCAGCAGCCTTGGCTATGGCGCGATCCTGTCCTTTGGCGCGCTGCTCTTTGCCGAACGCGACTGGCAGCCGGTTTGGCTTCCCTTCACCGCTTATGCCGCGTCGCTGATCGCGGCAAGGCTGTGCTTCGGCCACCTGCCTGACCGGTTGGGGGGCGCGCGCGTCGCTGTGATCTTCATGGCGGTCGAGGCGGCAGGGCTGATGCTGATCTGGCTTGCGCCCGGGCCTGTTCTCGCCGCCATCGGAGCGGGCCTGACTGGCCTTGGCTACTCGCTGGTGTATCCCGGTTTCGGTGCCGAGGCCGTAGGCCGTCTTCCGCAACGCAGCCGCGGCCTGGCCATGGGACTCTACACCGTCTTCCTCGACGTGGCGCTCGGCTTCGGCAGCCCGGCGCTCGGCTTGGTCGCCGCGTCGGCCGGCCTGCAATTCGTCTTCGTCGTCGTCGCGACGGCGACGCTTCCGGCGTTGGGCATCGCTCTGCTGCTGGGTCGCCGTAACGCTCCACTATAGCTAGTCTGTGCTCGAGATGTCGCGCAACCACGATCGCCCACTTCGGGCGACGTCTGCTTCCGGGCAATGGCAAGACCGACGTCTACGGCCGACATTGGCGCATTCCGCATCGACGACTTGGGGCCGAAAAGGAGACGTTCAGGTACTGGACAATGCACCCTCCTAAGGAGACAGTCCTCGATAGGCCTTGCGTCATAGGATCGTCACCCGCACTGGGCGAAACCGTTTGCGCGTTTGGTGCTTGCCATAGCTGGTCGGGATTTTTCCCCGAGACGCCTGAACGATTTATGAAATTTCTTTTTGCAGCGATCGCCGCGTTTCCGAGAATTCTAAACGGCCTCCCGCGAATGGATTTTACACTAGATTCGAGTCATAGTTTCGTAGGCGCGCCGTGACTGGCGCAGATCGGACGAATATAAAGCTACAGATTGTTTGCATTCGCGCGAAGTTCACAAATCGAGTTATAACTTGATTTTCTAGCAATCATACACGCTAATGGATATATGGCTTCCTTGGGTCCCCATCGGGCGATTAGAAGGAAGAGAGCGAAAGCATAACTTAATGGCACTCAGAAGCGCAGATATTTTGTTTAAGGATGAATCCGCCGGCACGTTGGTCGAAACGGCCAACGGCGGAACGCGCTTCGACTATCATGCAGACTGGAATAAAGGCGGTATCGCCTGCTGCTTCCCCTCCACGCAACGCGAACATGAATGGAAGGTCGGCCCGCATCCGTTCTTCCAGCACCTCGGGGCGGAAGGATGGCTACGCAAACAACAGGCGCGTTCGGCACATGTCGTTGAAGAAGACGACCTTGGGCTGCTCCTTCGTTACGGCGCAGACTGCATCGGGGCCGTCACCATCCGGCCGCCGGACGATGCCGCACAGCTCCCGGAAATCACCGAAGCCACGCCCAGCCCCGGACGCACGGTTTCAGGTGTGCAGAAGAAACTGCTTGTCACCAAGGACGATGAGAACAGGTTTGTTCCCGCGAGTGCGACGGGATCAGCGCCCTATATCGCTAAATTCAATTCCGACCGGATAAACAACCTCGTTCGGAATGAACTCCTGAGCCTGCGATGGACCGCCGCCGTCCTTGGCGAAAGGGAAGTGACCGCGTTCACGACTTCACTCGTCGCGGCTGTTGACGAAACGGCGCTCATTGTTACCCGCTTCGACCGGAAACCGAACGGTGAGAAACTGCGCCTCGAAGACTCTGCGCAGATCCTCCGCAAGCCCAAGGGGCAGGACTACGCAGGTAAGTATGATGCGGCCTACGAGGATATTGCCGCGATCATTCGCCAGCACTCATCGCGCGCGCCAATCGACCTCTTGCGGTTTTTCAACCGCCTGATCGTCTTCACCCTGATTGGGAATTGCGATGCCCACCTGAAAAACTTCTCCCTTCTGGAAACGCCGACGGGCTTACGGCTATCCCCCGCCTATGATGTGGTGAACACCGCATTTTATGACGGGTTCGACCAGACATTGGCGCTGTCAATCGGCGGTGGGAAAATCCATCTGGAAGCGGCCAACCAGGCGATTTTCCGTGCCTTCGGCAAGGAAATCGGCCTGCCGGATAGGGCCATCGACCAGACATTCAGACAGCTAAAGCGGCAGGTGGAGAAAGCTGCATCCATTATCCGTCCGCCCGTCGCGGAGCCGCCGGACGGCTTCGCGCATAGATTCAAAGAGATCGTGGACAATTCATGCCTGAGAATACTGGAAACATAGCCTCGCTCGCGTGGCAACGGTACGTGGAAGAAACCTTGCGCCGTCGCAAGGCGGAAGGTCTTACACAAAAAGGTCATTCGGCTTTGGCGGGTGTCAGCCATCCGACAATGGCTGCGTTCGAGCGTGGTGAAACGACCCTGACACTGGCGAAAGCGCTAGATATCCTGCGCGTCGTGGGTTTGGTGGACGAGCCTACCGAGGGGGACACGCAAGCCCAGTTCGTGCGCGATGCATTTGAGCGTTGGCGTAATCTGGTTGCTCCGCTCCCCCAGGATTCGCCTGCGCGGTTTCCAAATGGCTGGTATCGGTTCGACTACTGGCTTGAGGGCGATCTCAAGATGCCGGAGCTGACCGCCTTTGAACGCATTCTTGAAAAGGCCGTGGTTCGGAAAACGGGCTGGCCGCCGTTCTGGCTTCCGACACGAGAGGCTATTCAGCCGCGTGAAGTTGATGGACTGATTGAATGTTGGCTTGCACCGCAAGGCGAGGAAGTCGAGCGCGGGTTTAATGATCCTGCGCATTGCGATTTCTGGCGTGCGGCACCTTCGGGGCGCATGTTCCTGATCCGCGGTTATCAGGAAGACGGTGCCGAGACATTCCCCGCTGGAACGATCCTCGACACGACGCTTCCGCTATGGCGGATGGGTGAGGTTCTGTTGCACGCGGAAAAGCTTGCATCGCTCCTTCGCAAAGATGCCGATGCGGCCGTGACGGTTCATTTCCGCGCCATGTTCACGGGCCTGCGCGGTCGTGTGTTGCGCTCCTGGGCTAACCCGCTCAGTGATCTGCTTGTCGAAGGTCATGCGGCGCGAAGCGATGAAGCCGTGCTGGAGGCAAAGTTTTCTGCAAACGATATCGAGAGCCGATTGGCCGAATGCATGCTCCCGTTGTTGACGTCGCTCTACGAGAGGTTTGGCCTGCCAGGGCTTTCGCTCAACCGCGTCGAGGCGGAAGTGCAACGCTTGTTGAATAGCCGCCTCAGCAAAGAACGTCGTCCGCGCCGCTAGGGTGACCGCAAACCGCTTGAGATGGCGCAAAGACCACAATCTACGGACTCGGCCACGACAGCATGAAGGGACCCATCAAGCGGAGAGCTACTTAAGCTGGTACCCGACGCCGACAGGCCCGCCTGATTCGAACGCCTACACTGAAATTCTCATTTGGCGTTCGGATGTCAGCTTTTAGAAGGCGCTTGGCGCAACGTAGACGACCGACCTCAGACGCAGAGCAGACGGTCGTGTTTCCAACCCGGAGCGACAAGAGCTGACCTTTGGTCGGCGCAAGTGTTGTCCTGGCGTGACCCAATGCGGTCTTCCGTTGCGAGCGTCGCTTGCTGGAGCTGGGTTAAGTCGGCCGGAGGCCAATGGTATTTTCAATGGAATGCTAATACACATGGAAACCCAACGAGCAGCGCCTGCCAGATACTTGAGGAATGCCATGCGAAGGCTCATCTTCACGGCGATGTGTATCGCCGCCGCAACAGCCGCTAACGCCCATGATTGGTACGAAGACAAGATTGACCCACAGACCAAATTCAAGTGCTGCGGCGGTTCAGATTGCCGCGCCATACCTCGGTCTTCGGTGCGGTCCAGGGTGGACGGCGGGTACACTTATTTGCCGCATAATTTCACCATCCCACGGGACCGGGTACAGGAATCCCCTGACGGGCAATACCATATCTGCGAAAATAAATATGTTGTAACCAACCAGCTGTATTGGCGTTGCTTCTTCGCACCTCGTGTCGATGTGTCTATACTTCTAAAGCATTAACCGCGCGTCGCTTCCGCAACTTACATAAGCAAGGCGCTAGTCCATTAACTCTGTTGGACTTTCTTCAAAATTGCCGAAGCTCAAGCGGTGCGCGACTGCCCCAAGGATTTCATTGGATACGTCGTGGCTATCGAGAGCCTGCGCCCCTGGGCGTAACTCCATGGGCGCTGCCGCGGGTGACTTCTGGGCGCGCTCCGCAATTCGGTGACAGTCCAGATTTGATCGTGTCGGCGCGGCCGTGGTTGTGTAGATTGGCTGCGTGGCCCGCCTTGCCCGCATTGTCGTTCCAAGTCCGCTCGCCACGTGACGCAAACGCGGTAACGGCTGGCGATTTCGACCACGATGGACAGCCAAGCGATAGGGGATAACTGGCGCGAGATCATCAGCACGGTTCATGCGGGCGCGGCATTCGCCGGATGAGGCAGCTGCGGCTGCAGTCTCGAATTTGACGCATCAGCACTTGCAAATCGTCAGCCGAGGTCTTTTGCTCGCGCGATAGTTGCCCTTGACCGTTGAATGGTTGGCGAACAGATGAACAAAATCGATCGACGGCGGCCAGAATCAGAAACGGACGCCACCGTAAATGCTGCAAGACTCGGAACTCGGCTGCGCCTCGCCCGCCAGACACGCGGCATGACGCTGAAGACGCTGGCCGCGGCTGCGAATTGCTCGGAAAGCCTGCTGTCCAAGATCGAGAACGGCAAGGCTTCGCCATCCCTGCCCATGCTTCACCGTCTGGTCGAGGTTCTCGACACCAACATCGGCTGGATGTTCGAGCAAGTCGACGACGACGAGGCGATCGTATTCCGGGCGGGCGCAAGGCCTTTGATCGCGCTCGACGCGCTACGGCGTGGCGAAGGAATTTCGCTCGAACGCATCATCCCGTATTCGCCTGGCCACCTCTTGCAATGCAACATCCATCACATCGAGGCAGAGGGCTCGAGCGAAGGTCCGATCCAGCATGCCGGCGAGGAAGTCGGCTACGTGCTCGCCGGGCGGGTCGAACTGATCGTCGACGGCAAGCGCCATGCTCTCGCCACGGGTGATGCCTTCGTGTTCAGGTCGGAGCTGCCGCATCATTACCGCAACATCGGCGAGGAACGCGCTAGCATTTTCTGGGTCAACACGCCGGCGACTTTCTGAGCAACGCTGTGCGTTCATTTGGATTGACAAATATTCAAGTCTCTTGAATGCTTGCCTCGTGCCTGTAGCACCAACGGGACCAGCCGAGGTCTGGTCCGCAAGCAAGGGGAACCGAAATGCGTCTGTTCAAACTTCTCGCCGGCTGTGCCGCCGTCATTGCCATGGGCTCGGCAGCCATGGGATCGGCGCTTGCCGATACGTTCGCTCTCGTCAACATCAACCAGCAGGCCCTGTTCTTCAACCAGATCAACGAGGGCGCGCAAAAGGCAGCCGACGCCGCTGGCGCCAAGCTGGTCATTTTCAACGCCAACAATGTGCCGAGCGCGCAGAACGACGCGATCGAGAACTACATTACGCAGAAAGTCGACGGCATCATTCTGGTCGCCATCGACGTCAACGGCGTCAAGCCTGCGATCACTGCAGCCAAGGCGGCCGGCATTCCCGTCATAGCCATCGACGCGCAGATCCCCGACGGCGACAATATTTCGTTCATCGGCGTCGACAACACCAAGGCCGGCGAGGACATCGGCAAATTCTACGCCGACTATGTGAAGACCGATATGGCCGGCAAGGCCAAGATCGGCATCGTCGGCGCACTCAATTCATTCATCCAGAACCAGCGCCTCGACGGCTTCAAGAAGGCGGTGACCGAAAGCGGCCAGGCCGTCACCTTTCTCGACACAGTCGACGGCCAGAACGTTCAGGAGACCGCGTTGAGCGCTTCGGAAAACCTGATGACCGCCAATCCGGACATGAACTCGCTCTATGCGACCGGAGAGCCGGCCTTGCTCGGCGCCGTTTCGGCGGTGACCAGCCAGGGCCGCACCGGCGACGTCAAGGTGTTCGGCTGGGATCTGACCAAGCAGGCCGTTCAGGGCATCGACGACGGCTGGGTGGTGGCGGTCGTGCAGCAGGATCCGGCCGGCGAAGGCAAGGCCGCGGTCGAAGCGCTGGGCAAGCTCAAGAAGGGCGAGAAAATCGACCCGATCATCAATATCCCGGTGACGATCGTGACCAAGAAGAATGTCGACCAATATCGCGCGATGTTCAAGTAAACTGCGTCGGCGACCGAGCCGCGGCGCCGCCCGAGGCTGCGCCGCGGATCCCTTGCAATCGCGTGGAATTCCAGATGAGCAGTGGCCAGACCTATCGGGTGCGGATGAGCGGCATCTCAAAGCGCTACAACGCCATCCAGACGCTCGATGACGTGTCGCTGACACTGAAGCCGGGCGAGGTGCTGGGGCTGGTCGGCGACAATGGCGCCGGCAAGTCGACATTGAGCAAGGTGCTGTCGGGAGCAGTGGTTCCCGACGCCGGCACCATCGAGATCGACGGCAAGCCGGTGATCTTCAGCTCGCCGGCAGACGCACGTGCGGCGCGCGTCGAGATGGTCTACCAGGACCTTTCGCTGTGCGACACGGTCGATGTCGCCGGCAATCTGTTTCTCGGCCGCGAGCCGCGCCGCCGCATCGCAGGCATTTCCTTTCTCGACAAGAAGCGCATGCATGACGAGACGCGCCAGATGCTCGATCGGCTCGGCATCGTCATTGCCGACACGCGGCTCAAGGTCGAAAACCTCTCCGGCGGGCAGCGCCAGTCGATCGCGATCGGCCGCGCCGCCTCGTTCGAGCCGGCCGTGCTGATCATGGACGAGCCGACGGCAGCGCTTGCCGTGGCCGAAGTCGAGGCGGTGCTCGAACTGATCCGCGCGGTCAGTGCGCGCGGTGTCAGCGTCATCCTGATCACGCACCGGCTGCAGGATCTGTTCCTCGTCTGCGATCGCATCCAGGTCATGTATGAAGGGCGCAATGTCGCCGAGCGGCTGATCGGCGAGACCAATATCGAAGACGTGGTCAATCTGATCGTCGGCCGCAAGTTCAGTGCGCGTTCCGCCACCAATGGCTATCGCGGTGGAGCGCCGGCATGAGCGACGCGATCCACACCGCCCAGCCCTCACGAGTACGCAGGGGCACCTGGCGCGATGCGCTGCTCGCCAATGGCAGCGTCGTCTCGATCGCGCTGTTCTTTCTGGTCGTCTGCATCATCTTCTCGGTTGCGACCGACGCGTTTCTGACATCGCCCAATCTGTTGAACATCCTTCGGCAGTCGGCGCCGCTGCTGATCGTCGCCGCGGCAATGACTTTCGTCATCACCACTGGCGGCATCGATCTTTCGGTCGGCTCCGTGCTGGCGCTGGTGGCGACGCTGTCGGCGACGGTTTTGCAGTTTGGCCTGCCGTGGCCAGTCGTTATCCTCGCCATGTTGGCGCTCGGCGCCCTGCTTGGGGCGGTACAGGGCTATTTCATTGCCTATGAGGGCATCCCGTCCTTCATCGTCACGCTTGCCGGGCTTTCGGTGATCCGTGGCGTGGCGCTGCTGATCACCGGCGGCTATTCCATCCCCATCGAGCCCGGAAGCGCTTTCACCGTGCTGGGCCGCGCCTGGTTTCTTGGCGTGCCGGTGCCGGCGCTGATCGCGCTGGCGATCCTGGCCATCGCCTATCTCGCCTTCAACGAGACGCCATTCGGCCGCTATGTCACCGGCATTGGCGCCAACGCCGAGGCGGTGCGGCGCGCCGGCGTCAACACGCGGCAGACGACGCTCTTCGTCTATGTGATTTCCGCCACCGCGGCCGCCCTTGCCGGAATCATCATTGCCGCCCGGCTTGGATCGGGATCTTCGAATGCCGGCCAGGGTTTCGAGCTGGAAGTCATTGCCGCCGTCGTGCTCGGCGGCACCAGCCTGTTCGGCGGCCGCGGAACGATCATCGGCACGGTGCTCGGCGCGCTGACCATGGCCGTCATCGGCAACGGCCTGATCCTGGCGCATCTGTCGCCTTTCCTGACGCCGATAGTCACCGGAACGATCATCCTGATCGCCATCTGGCTGAACTTCCGCCTGTTTCGCGGCGCCGTGCGGAGCCGTTGAGCCGATGAGCGATCTGTTCGATGACGCGGTGCCCAGGCGACGGCTGCCAATCGGCGTCGAAACCGGCCATGTGATGACCGTGCTCGGCCCGGTTCCGGTCGAGGAGATGGGCGTTACGCTGATGCACGAGCACATCTTGCTCGATGGTGCGCGCAGCTGGAAATGCCCCTGCCGTCCCGATGACATGGCGATCGCCGAGCAGCCGGTGAACATCGAGATCATCGGCGAGTTGCGCATGAACCCATACGTCAACCGCGACAACGTCTCGCTCGACGACGCCGACCTGGCGCTGTCTGAGCTGCAGCGCTATCGCGCGCTGGGCGGGCACACCGTCGTCGATGCCACCAATATCGGCATCGGCCGCGCCCCCGAAAAGCTCGCTCGCATCAGCCGCATGTCCGGCCTGAAGATCGTCATGGGCACCGGCTTCTATCTCGAGCACACCCATCCCGAATGGCTGAAGGCGATGGATGTGGACGCCGTGACCGAGTTCATCGTCAATGATGTCGGCGGCGGCGAGACGCAGCCGTCGATCATGGCCGGGCTGATCGGCGAGGTCGGCGTCAGCAAGGATTTCACCGCCGAGGAACGCAAGTCGCTGCGGGCTTCGGCGCGCGCCTCGCGCATAACCGGCGTGCCGCTGTCGATCCATCTGCCTGGCTGGGAGCGGCTGGCGCACGAGGTGCTCGATATCGTCGAGGCCGAGGCCGCCGATCTTCGCCACACCGTGCTCTGCCACATGAACCCGAGCCACGACGATCCCGACTACCAGAAAAGCCTCGCCCGGCGCGGCGCGTTCCTCGAATACGACATGATCGGCATGGACTATTATTATGCCGACCAGGACGCGCAATCGCCCTCCGACGAAGAGAACGCACGCGCCGTCGCCGCCCTTGTCGAGGCGGGCTTCGGCGACCGCCTGCTGTTGTCGCAGGATGTGTTCCTCAAGATCATGCTGACGCGCTTCGGCGGCTTCGGCTATGGCTACATCCTGAAGCATTTCATACCGCGCCTGAAACGCCATGGCGTCGAGCAGCCGGCCATCGACCGCATGCTGATCGCCAATCCGAAAAGCGTATTCGCGCGGCTCTAAGCGGCCTGGAATTACACTGGAGTTCAAATGTCCAAGAAGAAGATCCTGCTTGCCGGCGAATCCTGGGTGTCGACCGCGACCCATATCAAGGGTTTCGACCAGTTTCCGACCGTTACCTACCACACCGGCGCAGACGAGTTGCTGGGCGCGCTGAAGGCGACCGACTTCGACGTCACGTTCATGCCGGCGCATGAGGCGCAGCGCGGCTTTCCACAGACCATGGAGGCGCTGTCGGCCTATGACGCGGTCGTGCTCTCCGACATCGGCGCCAACACGCTGCTGCTGCATCCCGACACCTGGGTCCACTCCAAACCGACGCCGAACCGCCTGCGCCTGCTTCGCGATTACGTCAGCGGCGGCGGCGGTCTATTGATGTTCGGCGGTTACTACAGCTTCCAGGGCATCAATGGCGGCGCGCGCTACCACAAGACCCCGGTCGAGGACGTGCTGCCGGTGAACTGCCTGGCCTACGACGACCGCGTCGAGGTTCCCGAAGGTTTTGCGCCGGTGCCAAAACCAGGGTCGAGCCATCCCATCCTCAGGGGCCTCGGCTCGGACTGGCCGATCCTGCTCGGTTTTAACGAGGTGACGCTGAAGGACGGGGCCGAGGTCCTGGCCAGCGTGTCGTCGGACTATGGCTCGCTGCCGCTGCTTGTCACCGGCCGTTACGGCAGGGGCCGCACCGTGGCCTGGACATCCGATGTCGGGCCGCATTGGCTGCCGCCGCAATTCATCGCCTGGCCAGGCTACAAGACCCTGTTCGAACAGATGCTGGGCTGGGCGACCGGTGAGAGCTGAGCCATGCATGTCCACGTCGTCGGCAATGCCTGCGTCGATACCGTGTTTCGCGTCGGCCGCTTCCCTGCCGCGGGCGAGACTTTGAATGCCGTGAGCTATGCCGACGGGCTCGGCGGCAAGGGCGCCAACCAGGCGGTCGCAGCAGCACGGACTGGTGCAGAAGTGACGTTCTGGACGGCGCTCGGCAAGGACCCCGCAGGCGCATGGATCAGGAGCCGCCTCGACGGCGAGCTGTCAGACCTTGAGGTGATCGAATTCGAGCTGCCGAGCGACCGCTCGACCATCGTCGTCGATAAAGGCGGAGAGAATTTCATTGTCAGCGGCGTCGCCTGCAGCGAAGCCTTCGATCCGGTGGCGCAAACAGCACTTGTCCGCTGGATCGCCCCCGGCGACATCCTCGTGTGCCAGGGAAATTTACGGACTGCCGTGACCAATGCCTGCCTCAGAGCAGCAAAGGGAAACCGTGCGCGCACCGTTCTCAACGCCAGCCCGATCGACACGGCCTCGCTGCCCGATCTCGGCCTGGCGGAGGTTCTGGTGGTCAACCAATCTGAGGCGAAAACCCTGACCGGCCGGGATGACATCGCGGCGGCGGCCGACGCGCTGGTGGCCAAAAGCGCAGGCACGGTCGTCATCACTCTCGGCGCCGCAGGCTGTCTCCTGCTTGGCCCGGGCCATGAAGAGCCGCTTCGTTTGCCGGCGCCGCGAGTCGAAGCGCTCGACACCAGCGGCGCGGGCGATGTGTTCTGCGGCTGTCTGGCCGGTGGGCTTGCCCGGGGCATGCCGGTCATCTCGGCGCTGAAGCTGGCGCTCGCCGCCGCTGCAATCGCCGTGACACGGCCGGGCACACTGGCATCCTGTCCTTCCGCCTCCGAGATGGCGGCGCTCATCGATCAAATGGAGCTCTCATGACCCAGCTCGGCCAATCCGGCGGCGACGCGCTCGTGGACCTTTTCGGCCGCACAAAGGTGGTGATCGGCGTCGTTCATCTGGCGCCGCTGCCCGGCGCGCCGCGCTATGACGGCGAGGCTATCGAGGCGATCTACCAGCGCGGGCTTGACGACGCCAAGGCCTATCTCGACGGCGGCTGCGACGGCGTCATCGTCGAGAACCATGGCGACATCCCGTTCGCCAAGCCTGATGATATCGGCCCGGAGACGGCGGCCTATATGGCGGTGGTTTCCGACCGCATCCGCCGCGAACTCGGCAGGCCGATCGGCATCAATGTGCTGGCCAATGGCGCGATCCCGGCCCTGGCGATCGCCAGCGCAGCCGGCGCCGGCTTCGTGCGAGTCAATCAATGGGCGAATGCCTACGTCGCCAATGAGGGCTTTGTCGAAGGCGAATCGGGCCGCGCGGCACGCTACCGCGCCAGGCTGCGTGCCAACGGCATCCGCATTTTCGCCGATGCGCATGTCAAGCACGGCGCACACGCCATCGTCGCCGACCGCCCGGTGGAGGAACTGGTCAAGGACCTGGTCTTCTTCGACGCCGACGCCATCATCGCCACTGGCCAGCGCACCGGCCACGCCGCAGATTTGGGCTACATAAGCATGATCAAGCAGGCCGCCGGCCTGCCGACGCTCGTCGGCAGCGGTGTCACGCCGGACAATGCCAAGGATATCCTCGCCATTGTCGACGGGGTCATCATCGCCAGCGCGCTGAAGCACGACGGCGTCTGGTGGAACCAGGTCGACTCTGCTCGAGTAAAGGCTTTCATGGGTGATCTGAAGCGATAACTGGACTACCCTACCGAGGGGCTTGGCGTCCGCTTGATCAGAGACGACGGACGGGCCCAGGATACTGCGCGACCAGAACGTCGACGGTCAGCAAAGTAATGCCTTCCACAATCGATTGAGCAATCAGGATCCGATCGAAGGGGTCCTTGTGGATGGGTGGAAGCCCCTCCACTGCGACGGCATGCTCGCCGGTGATTGGCAGCTCATGATAGCCATTGTCCATCAGGCCCCGACGTAAAAGACGCGCATCGACCCTGAAGTCAGGGCGGCCCAGACCGCGTTTAATGGCAATCTCCCAGGGAGTTGCGACGCTGAACGTCAAGTGGTTATCGGCATTCTCGATCTCAGCGAGGGCTGGCGGGAGCTTTTCGGGTTCGCCCGCCGCCCAGAGCAGAAGATGGGTCTCGAGAAGAAGTTTCATGCATGGCCGCCAAACAGCTTCTCGATTTCGTCATCGGCCATGCGATCAAAATCGTCCGGAACTGAAAACCGCCCGGCCATAAACCCCACCCGACGCATTTCGCCGGCCGCAGGTGCGGCTATGGCAACGACCTTGACCATCGGCTTGCCGGATTTCGCGATAATGAAGGATTCGCCTTTGGCCGCCCTGTCGACAAGACGAGACAGATGCGTCTTGGCCTCGTGGATATTGACGGTGCGCATTGCGGGCCTCATGACTTAGTCCATGCAACTTAGTCTACATGGGGCCCCGATTTTCAAGCGTATTTCAGTCAGTGAAGGATGCTGGAGGTGGCCGACCCTCTCGTATCGGCCACATGGCACGACTTCAACAAAGACGCGTAATCGATTGTCTGAACTGCATGTTTGTTGGGACTACGTCTCACCTGATGTTGGCCGAACCTGTTGGTCCGCCATGCGAGGTCGGAGTTCACAGGAGCGATTTTTGCCGAGCAGATGCTCTACGTTGCGCTAGGGGCCGAAAGCGAAACGTCCGCTTTTAGGGCGCTGCGCCACGGCGGCGACGAGCCCGACACTGTACCGAAGACGATCGACGCGACGGGCGCCAAGGGCCTTACCTGACTCTATGTTCCCTTCACGATTCTCGGCTTAGTCGGTCGGCGGGATTGAGCCGCGCTCTCGAGGGCCAGGGCCAACCGTTTCTCGTCTTCGATGGCGCGATCGACTGCCTCAATTTCCTCTTGGAGCACCTTCAGCTCGGCTCCGTAGCTGGAGCCGTCGCTGTCCCCGATCTGAAAGCCACTTGCCCGCATTGCGTCGCGAGTATGGTGCACGTTACGGACTCCTTCGCGCCGCGTCGCGACCAAGATTTCCCTAAACTCTCCAAGACGTTCAACGTGATTGCGAGCCATTGCGTTCTCCTATTTCGTCGTCATCGTCGCCGACGGCGATTCAGAACGGCTAAAACTTACGGAGATACTCTCGACAAAGCATGAGTGCAGAAGCTCAAATTTGAATGTCTTGCAATAGCGTGAAGCGCAGCAGGCGTAAATTGGCTTCGACCCGATCGATCTCAGACCACATGCCAGACACTTTCGGCCGAGGGCGTCTGCGGCTCCCCCAACGGGGCCATCCGCTCATTAATCAGTAAAAAGTCGAGTGCGAGAATGACCCGGGCCATGGACGTCCCGCCATTCCTGGTCGAGTTTGACCTGCGGCGGAGGCAAGGCAGGCTTCGGCGCGTTGGTTGTGTAAAGCATCTCAAGCAACTGCTCTCCGTCGATCAGCTCCCGGTGCAGCTTTGACTTCGTCTCTCGGGCCTTCCTCGGTACTTTCGAGAACGAGAGGCGGTGGTGACAAATATCCCCTGCCCGGCACTCGCGAAGACCTTGCTCCTACGAAGTTTCGCACCTCTTTGACGGATTCCGCATCGGCCGTGATGTGGCGCTTTACTTGCACTGCCCGCTGGATGACGCAGTTGTCACGCAAAGGCAGGAAGCGGCGTAACGAAGCGAACGCGATGGCGGTGCGATGCGGCCTTTCGGCTGTGGGCGGCGGCCCGGACGCCGTCAAACGGCAGAAACTTCAAATCCATCATGTTGGCTCATTGCCAAAGCGCCGCTTCAAGACAACAATAACCTCGACGCCGGCGCGCCAGACGCGCACAAAAAGAGCGTTGGAGGAAATGGAGGAGGAAGCCGCTGGCCAAGTCACGGACGCGCTATGCATGCGGCGTTTCGGTGCTCACCACCGACGAATCTGACGCGGATGCGTTCGCCCGGGCGGTGGCAGCGGAAGCAGCGGCCATTGACGCCGGGTTTGCCCTCCTGTTTTTCTCGCAGAGCCTCATAGAGGCCGTTGCCCTGTCGGAAGCGCTGAAGACCCACGCGCCGGCGCTCCACTATGCCGGCTGCTCGACAGCCGGTGAGATAACGCCCAAGGGGCTGGAGGAAGGCCAGATCCTGGCTATGCTGCTTCCCTCCGTATCGTTTTCGGCAGCCAGCACCATGGTCGAAAATCTGTCCTCATCGGGCATGGACGGGATTACCGGCGAAGTCGAGGCGCTGAGGCGTTCGTTACACGAGCGCCTCGGGCACGAGCGAGCCGACACCACTTTCGCGCTCTGCTTGATCGACGGCCTGTCTTATGCCGAAGAAGCGGTGACCTCCGCCATCCATTGGGGACTCGACGACATCCCACTGATCGGTGGGTCGGCTGGCGATGATTTGAAATTCGAGACAACACGGCTGATCTCGAACGGCAAAGTGACCTCCGACAGCGCCATCATCGTGCTGGTCACCACGGAAATTCCTTTCCACGTGTTCAAGACCGACAATTTCGTTCCCACCGACGAGAAGCTGGTGGTGACGGCATCTGATCCCGACCATCGCATCGTGCGCGAATTCAACGCCACCGTTGCCGCCGAGGAATATGCCGCCTCGGTCGGCGTTGTCGCGCAGATGCTGACGCCACTGAGTTTTGCCTCGCACCCTGTGGTGGTGAAAGTCGGCGGCGAATTTTACTGCCGTTCAATCCAGAAGATGCACGCGGACGGCTCGCTGTCGTTCTTCTGCGCCATCGACGATGGTGTCGTGCTTGCCGTCGCCCAGCCTAAGGACATGGTCGAGGCGACCCGCGCCGCGCTCAGCGACGTCAGCGAAAGGCTTGGCGGCATTGACCTGATCCTCGGTTTCGACTGCGTGCTGCGCCGGCTCGACGCGCGCAATCGGCAGGTCTATCGCGAGATTTCGGAACTCTACAAGGTCAACAACGTCCTCGGCTTCGGCACCTATGGCGAACAGTACCGTTCGATGCATCTGAACCAGACCTTCACCGGCATCGCCTTCGGTGAACGCAATGCGGCCGAAGCGGCGGAGTAGGAAATCCGGGATGCCGCTCAGGAACATCGACGACCTGGAAAGGCTGAAGAAGATCAACGCCGCGCTGATCAGCCGCGTCGAGCGTTCCATGGACCAGCAAGGCAATGCCTTTTCGCTGTTCCAGACCGCCATTTCGCTTGAGAGCCGGGTGCGCAGCCGCACCGAAGAGCTGCATTCGACCTTGCGCCGGCTGGAGCAGTCGAACATCGACTTGAACGCAGCCAAGGAAAACGCCGAGCTGGCGAACCTGTCCAAGACCAGGTTCCTGGCGGCCGCAGCCATGACGTGCTGCAGCCGCTGAACGCCGCGCATCTGTCGGTCTCGGCGCTTGCCGAAGTACAGACCAGCGAGGAAGGCAGAAAGCTGGTCCGCCAGGTCGAGCGATCGCTGGAGACGATGGAGGACCTGCTCCGCACCTTGCTCGACATTTCCAAGCTCGATGCCGGCGTCGTGCAGCCCGACATCACCGATGTCAGCCTGGAGACGCTGTTTTCGTCTCTGCGCTCGGATTTTCAGCCGGTCGCGGAGATGAAGGGGCTGACGCTGAAGTTCCGGCCGGTCGATGCGCTCGTTCGTTCGGACCGAACCTTGCTGCGCCGCATCCTGCAGAACATCCTGTCCAATGCACTGCGCTATACCCGCTCGGGCGGCGTGTTGGTCGGCACCAGGCATCGCGGCGACACGATCCGCATCGACGTCGCCGATACCGGCTGCGGCATCCCCGACGACCAGCGCGAGGCGGTGTTCGAGGAATTCCATCGCGGCGTGATCCCGACGGATGCCGGGCTTGCCGCCGGCGGGCTGGGGTTGGGGCTGGCCATCGTGCGCCGCATCGCCGCGGCCCTCGGCCATCCCGTCACGTTTTCGTCGAAGGTCGGACATGGCACGATTTTCCATATCGACGTTCCGGTCGGGATCGGCGACACGGCCGATCCAATCGCCAGCACCGTCGACATGGAGCGGCCGCGCGGCTACGGTCTGTTCGGCACAAGGGTGCTGCTGGTCGAGAACGACATCGACGTGCTGCAGGCGATGACCTCCCTGCTCGAGCGCTGGCAATGCCTGGTGCGCCCCGCCACCTCGACCGGTGACGCGCTCGACTTGCTTGGCGATACCGACTGGTTGCCAGATATTGTCATAGCCGACCAGCATCTCGACGGCGGCGACCTCGGCACCACCACAATCGCCGAGGTCCGTGATTGTCTCGGTCGCGCCGTGCCGGCGCTGATCGTCACCGCCGACGGCTCGGAAAGTGTCGCCAAGGCCGCCCGCGCCGCCGGCATCGAGCTGATGCGCAAGCCGCTGAAGCCGGCCCAACTGAGGGCGTTGCTGGCGCATCTGCTGGCTTAGAGAATGGCTAACGCGATCCTCGATTACTTGGGAAAACCGGCGTCATCTCTTTTGACGTCACCGCCTTTTGAATCCTGGAAATTCAAACGAACTGTAGATCATGATCTTCCGGAAATCCGCATAGATTACGTTTCTGCGCGTCACAAATTTTCCTTCATCTGCGATCGCGATGAAAAAATAGACACCATATTCATAGAAGCTGACAATTTGGATCGAGACCTCCTTGAAATCCCCTTTTCATCCAGTCGCAACGACGTGCTGAATATCTTTGGCGTGCCCTCAAAAAGCGGCGCGGCACGGAGAGATCCTTTTTTGGGTGAATACGGCCCTTGGGACCGCTTCGACGAGGCGCATCATTCAATACATATCTCATATCACGCTCATGCAAACCGGATAACAAGGGTGACGCTTATGCGCGCCGACGCGGTGCCGTGACTATGCCGGGCATGCCCATGCGCGACTGAGGGGGCCCGGGAAACCCACAATGACAGTGCAGTTCTACGGCACCTTCGACTTGCCCGTCGGATGGGAAGACATAACTGACAACCTCCCCGAGGGATCGCCGCCTACCTTAGTTAAAGAATCAGATGCCGGCGGCACCGTTCAATTCTCTATTGCGAAATATCGAAGCGGGGAAAAGCCAAATGCAGATTTCGATGTTCTTAGAACGTTTATGGTCGAGTTTTGTCGAAACAATTTCATAGATGTCGAGCGGATTTTTGAGAGAAAATTTGGCGACGTAATGTGTGTTGGCGTTTCGTCGCGGACTACAGATCAAACCTTATTGGCCTGGTATTTGTCGAATGGAAACGATTTTGCATTCGTGACCTACCTCGCGCAAGGCGAGGAATACGATCTCATCGATGAGGTAGGCGAAACGAGAGAAATCATTTCGTCTATATCATTCGGATAGGGAGCAGCAGATCAAACGCCTTTGAGACATTCACCTGATCGCAGCGCCTTGCTGCTTCGTTTGCAGGGGCATCGGCACCGACCCCTCAAAACCCCGCCGGATCGCGAAACAGCTCGGCGTTGTCGAGCTTCGAGACCTCGATCACCGCCTGGGTACGGCTGTAGACGTTGAGCTTGCGCAGGATTTCGGAGACATGCGCCTTGACGGTGGTCTCGCCGACCTGCAGCTCGTAGGCGATCTGCTTGTTGAGCAGGCCCTGGCGCAGCATCTGCAGCACCTTGAGCTGCTGCGGCGTCAGCGTGGCCAGGCGCTGCACCATCTCGGCGCGGTCGGTGCTGTCGGCGTCGCGCGGCCGGCCTTCATAAGTCTCGGGAACATAGATCGCGCCTTCCATCACCGAGCGGATGGCGGCCGCAAGGTCGCTCTTGCGCGCCGATTTCGGGATGAAGCCGGCCGCACCGTAGGACAGCGCCTCGGAAATGATCTTCGGTTCCTCATAGCCGGAGACGATGACCACCGGCAGGCGCGGATAACGCGTCCTGAGCTGCAGCAGCCCGTCAAACCCATGCACGTCGGGCATACTGAGATCGAGCAGCGCCAGGTCGAACGGCTTGGCATCCGTCAGAAGCTCGAGCGCCTCGGCAATCGAGCGTGCCTCGACCGTGTCGACTTCCGGATAGGCCATCTGCACGGCGCTGTGCAGTGCCTCGCGAAACAGCGGATGGTCGTCAATGATCAGGAACCTGGCGCGATCGGTCATCAGCTTCCTTTCGGTTTGGTCTGGCCTAGAATAGTCCTGCAACCATGGCCAGCTTATTGGCAAATAGTACATTGCCATCTTGGCCGGCTAAAGCAGAATGTGCCCATGATTTCCGCGGCGCCACGCGGCAGATGTGGCCGTTCTGAAATGCAATGCCTTGCCCGGTGGCCCAAATCGGCCGAATGTGCCGGCGACAGATCCATTGAAACAGAGACAGGTCGTGACCGACTTCCGGCTTCGCGTGACAGCCAGTGACCGCCGGCTTTCGCACTGTTGCCGGCCGCCACACGACGCTTCCCCGACGCCCGCCTTATTCGCGGCCGCGCCGATGGTATCGGCTGGTCTGGGGTCGCGCTGGTATACGGGCTGGTTCCTGGACAAAACGCAGCAAGCTGATGGTGCCGCCGTTCACGCCAGGCGCTCGATAATCGTGCTGGTAAGGAGCACCACCTTGCCGGCATCGCGCTTTGGGCGCGACTTTGCCCGCGATATCCAAGCTAGTCGACGATCTGGGCCGCGCCAAGCCAGAACCAACTGATCGCAGTCGCTGATCTTGAAGAGCCATACGATCCGGTTGGACCAATTTCAGCGTATTCCCGTTGAGCCCAGCGCCCCCCGAGGCTGACAGCACGTCAGCAATGACTTACGAAGCGTGTCCGTCTACGCGCTCGCCTGCGTTCGTTCCAACGCCTGGGACCGGGCGATTTCGTCCGGCCCCAAAGATAGTGTCTGATCAGTCGTTAGGCCGGCAACGCGCCGGATCTCTTGGCCGTCCAGGTGGCGATATAGTCCATCAGTCCTGGATTGAGGCAATCATAAGGTTCGAGCCCGATCGACTTCAGCTGTGAC